>CAZIHB010000063.1:0-8946 GCA_964538535.1 uncultured Hyphomicrobiales bacterium
TCGTTTAGTGGCGCCAGCCCTCAGAAATGCTCAATAACCACGAGCTTCCCGGCTTCGCGCAGCTTCTCGGCGAGAAGATCGACAACACGCCTTCTTTTGATAAGCCCCATCTGCCTGAATGTGATATCGTCGCTTGCCGGATTATGGTTGCAGCCGACGAAGAAATTGACTCTGTCCGCTATGATCATGTAGTCATAGAGATCGGTAACGGGATTCTTTTCGAATAATTCGCTCCTTTCTTCATCTGCCACGTTCAGCAGCTGGTTGAGCGTCATCGCGCCCTCGGTCACGAGGTCAATTCCATCAATCTGAGAGCATGGCGGGGTGATGCCGGAATCGAGTGCAACATTCTCATTGAGTTTTTTCCCCGTGTATCTGGCCACGATCTTCGCTGTCGTTGCACCGCACACAATTTTTATCCCCTCGCTTTGAATGAACCTTTCCACTGCCATCCTGTCGAGCTTGGAGTCTGATGGCGGGCCGGTGAAAACATTGACTATCGTGCCCATCCTGCAATAAGCAAGCACGGCAGAGGCATCATCGTCGTTGTTCCCGCCGCAGAGCTCGTGAGCGCGGGAGAAAACTTCCTGCGGCAATTCAGAAATTCGTTTGTGCTCCCGCAGGAACGTGCCTATAAATTTGTTGACACCCTCGATTTCCCAGCCGTAGTTCAGCCCACGGCCGATTCCGGCCTGGGTTATGCCGTCGCTGACCATCAGAATGGCTTCCTGCGGGCTGAGATGGCAATTTGCCTCGCCAATCACGCTGTTCTCAACCGTGAACTTCCTTTGATTGAGGATTGTGGAATACTTTTTGGAAATCAGAATCGGGGAAGGCATCTCATAGCTCAGGATTGAAGTGATTCCATCGTTGAGCACTCTTGCCACGGAGAAAACGGCGTAAGGCATATCAGACTTTGCAGCTTCGTTCATCGTCCTGGCCATGCGGGCGAATGACTCGCGCAGTGAAAATCCGCACCGGAGGAGCTCTTTAAGGCGTGCAACACACATAGTGGCTGCTATATGCGCCTTGATGCCCGAACCCATCCCGTCGCTCAGGATAATTGTGGTGGCGTGGGGCGTTCTGTCGTAATCGATAACGTCACCACATGGCAGGCCGGGCTTTTTGCTGTTCTGCCATTGCTCTATTTCGACGTGTACATATCCCATAACCAATCCCTGCTGCCTCTCGATAATTGCTTTTGTTCGTCCTGCGTCACTTTCATCAGGTTCTCGAGCAGCTGCTCGCCGTGTGCCGTGCTTTCGCCCAGCAGCTTTGCGATGCTCTGCGCCATGCTGATCTGGTGGTTCAATAATTCCTGCGCCTGCAGAAGTGTGTGCTGCTTCATGGTGTCGAGTTTATTCTTATCAGAGAGATTGTTTGTCACGTTAACGAATATTCCGACTATCTGCTTTTCTTCCTTCAGCTTATATATAATCTCATGGCAAACGATGCTGTAGTTTTCGTGCCTTATTGTCACTTCTATCTGGTCTTCCTCGCCCGTGGCCAGCTTCACGAAAAACTCGGGATCCATGAGATACGAAATGGGCTTGCCCATCACGGACTGTGAGCACATGAAGAATTTTCTGAACGCCGTGTTCGTGTGAATTATATTCAGATATTCATCCAATATCACGATCCCGTTCGGGCTTGTTTCGATTATCTTCTCTTTCTTCAGCTCGGCAACGCGCCTCATGTAGGGAACGCACATTTCGATGTGCGCCTTGCCGCTAAGCACCGCGATAGCCTTCTCCCTGCAGTTGGGATAGCCGCAGGAACCGCAATTAAGGCGATCCTCGGGGTTGGCTTTGCCAATTTTTTCAAGTATGTGCAATATCTCGTCCTCCGAGAACCGGGGCAGGTTGAGCGCCCGCTCATCGGTATATTTCACACTCAGCTGCAATTCATAAGCTTCCGCCACGGGAGCTGTCGATGATTTTTTTGCGAACTCAAGCACTCCTGCCCTGCGCTCAAAAACGCTTTTTTCCGATTCTACACCCGGGCCGTTCACGCAGCCGAGTTTGCAGAAAAGCGGCTCAAGAATGACCGACCTGCCGCTGTTTTTAATCATTTTCATGGCTTCGGATATTTCATCGAACCCGCTCACGCCGACTACATCGATTGAAAGCATATCGGCAGGAATATCCGCCGTTCTCATGAAACCGCCGACAAGTGGGTACAACCTTGAATCACCGGCCGGACGCTCGTCAAAATCCGAGGCTTCGTATTCGCTCAGGTCGATTTCCTCTTCTTCGAACCACTCCTTCAATTCTTTAAAAGTCAGCACGGCATCTATGATACCCTTGTTCTCGGACCTGTCTGCCTCATCCTTCTTTGCTATGCATGGCCCGATGAATACGACCTTGCAATCTTCGCCCATTTTCTGCTTGATTTCCTTGGCATGTGCAACCATGGGCGATGCGACCGGCGCGAGATAGCGCGCCGATGACGGATCATATTTCTCTATATAATTCACGAGCGCGGGGCAGGCAGATGCTATGATCGACGAGCACCCCATCACGTCGAACGCGGCTTTAGCGGTTTCAAGCGCTGAATAATACGCGCCGATCGCCGTCTCGCCAACGTAAGAAAAACCGAGGCTGCGAAGCGCGCTCGGGATCATCTCGCATTCCCAGTCTTCAAAAATTCCGGCAAACGATGGCGCCAGAGATACAGCCACTTTCTGAGACTCGCGAATGAAGGCCTTCACGTTCTCGAGGTCATTTCTGAATGTTTTGGCTCCCTGCGGGCACTCCTTTATGCATGTGCCACAGCTTATGCATAGCATACCCTCGACTGATGCCTGGCCGTTGTCCATCTTGATTGCCTTCACGGGGCAGGCCCTTACGCATCTGTAGCAATCGAGGCATTTTGCCTTGTTCGTAAACACTACCTGATTTTCATATGCTTTCATCTATTTTCCGGAATTTTTTTTTCAGAATCGTTTTTGAGAATTTTTGCTTGTTATCGTTGGATATCTTGCTTTCTGTTGTGCTTCTTCACCTAATCCTGCATATTGCCCGCGGCTCGATTAGAATCCCTGCCGCGGCCGGCATCAGATACAGCCGACTTCTTCGCCCTTTCGGGATAGAAATACTGCATAAGCAACTCCCTTGCAATCGGGGCTGCAACCTGGCCGCCAAAGCCTGCATTCTCCACGAAGACGCAAAGCGCAATCTTGGGATTGTCCTTCGGTGCGAAGCATACGAACCAGGCATGATCCTGGCCATGGGGATTTTCTGCCGTTCCCGTCTTTCCGCAGACGTCAAGCCCGGGAATTGCGGAACCGCCGCCGGTGCCTCCATGATTTACCACATCGAACATCCCGTCTTTCACGATTTTAAAAATGCTTTTATTAATCGGCAATTCCTTCTTGTAGAAGCTGATTTCTTCAATCTTGTGCGTCCAGTGATTCTCCACACCCCTGACGACATGCGGCTGATAATAAGTGCCCTCGTTGGCTATCGCTGCAGTATAAACGGCCATCTGAAGCGGTGTGGCAAGAATTTCGCCCTGGCCGATGCCATAGTTGATCAACCTGCCGCGGGAGACTCCTCCCTGGCCGTAATTCTTAGTCAGCCATTCCCTCGTCGGCAGTATGCCTTTCTTCTCGTTGGGAATATCAATATAAGTCGGCTGCCCGAAACCAAACATCTTGCCGTACTTCTCAAACTTCTCCTGCCCGAGCTTAAGAGCAAGCTGATTAAAAAATGCGTTGCACGAGGTCTGGATGGCCCTGCGCACCGATATGGCTCCATGGGAGCCATGGCACTTGTAGAGCCTGCCTCCGAACGTGAACCCGTGCTGGCACACAAATGTTGAATTCTCGTTTATCACGCCTTCCTGAAGGCCGGCAATGGCTATCAGCATCTTCCAGGTCGAGCCGGGCGGGTATTGCGACATCACGGCCCTGTGCAGCAATGGCGAGGCGGGATCATTAGCCAGCTCGGAAAATAGCTGAGGCGACACCTTCCCGCTGAATTGCCTCGGGTCAAAATCCGGCTTCGAGGCCAGAGCCATCACTTCGCCCGAAGAAGGATCGATAGCCACAATCGCGCCTCTTCTGCCCTGAAGCAGTTCTTCGGCCTTGTCCTGCAATTTGGCATCAATGGAAAGATAGAGGTCAAAACCGTTTGATGCTGCAAGATCTCTCTTTCCGTTGTCGAAGCTTGCCACCTGCTGCCCGAATTTGTTCACGGCAACAAATTTGATCCCTTCCTGGCCGCGCAGGAATTTCTCGTAGGCCTGCTCGATGCCGCTTTGCCCGATCACGTCGCCCGGGTTATAGTAGGGGTATTTTTCCAGCTGAGATTTCGTGATCTCCCTGGAATATCCAAGCAGGTGGGCCCAGTTGCCAATGAATTCATATAACCTTTTTGACTCTACGCTAGCCTCTATGCCCGGCAGCATATCCGAGTATTCTTCAATTTGAGACACGATCTGTGTGCCGGCATCACGGTAGATCTTGATCGGGACAAAAGGAGAATAATTGCTGTATCTCTTTACTATCTGGTCGATTTCCGTCGAATCCATGCCCAGAATATCGCAGAGCAGGGGCATGGCTTCACGGCGGAACTCGTTGGGAGTAAGCGTTATAGTGAAAGAAGGCTCGTTATGAACGATAAGCTCGCCGTTCCTGTCATACATATTCCCGCGGAACGGTTCTACGCGCACTCTCTTTATTGCCTGCGCGTCACTTTCAAGTTTATATTCGGACCCTTGAACAAGCTGCAGCTGCGCCAGCCTGAGAATGAAAGCCACCGCCATGATCCATATTATCGCCCTGATTGCTTTCTGCCTGCTCTTGCTCGCAAAGTCCGGTGTTTCTCCGATTGAAGATTGTATAGGCATATCAATACCTGAAAATTATCCATTGAACAGATACAAAATTAGCACATATATCCATGCACCGAAACAATTATTGCTTTTTTTATGCTGTCTCGGGCTCCGGAAGAGCAATGGCAGCATCGTTCTGATGCTCCCGCAGGTACTGGCCCTCGGCTATCCCGATAAATGCGTAAGCAAATACCATTACGAAAATGCCGTCGCGATAGACAAACTGAGCTGAAGACATATTTGCGATTATCATTAAAATCAGAGACGTCAGGGAACTGAGCGAAATAAATCTATACAGCGGATCCTTCACTTTTCGGGCATATTTTTCCGCTTTGATTATATAATAAATCAAGGGGATGAAATAGAAGAGAGTCAACGGGAAACCGAGCCTGTACGTGAGATAGATGTATCCGTTGTGGATAATGAAAGTGTTAGTCGTGTATTCTTCAATTGGCTCGTAGTGCACGAATTTCTTGGCCAACCCGTTGCCGCCGATGGGAAATTCCTTTATTTTTTTCCAAGCCGCGGTGTATTCTACAAATCTTGCATTTACTGATACATCGTCTTTTCCCTTGGAAACAGACGTGAACCTGTTGCCTACAACCTCGAAAACGATCTTCGTGTAGTCCTTCAGGAAAAATGCCGCTGTCAGAACGATCAGCGCTGCTATCATCCCAATAATCTGCAGCAGCCGAATCCTGTCCTTATTCTTCAGATAGATCAATATTATCGGAATTTCGGCCAGGAGCACAAGCCAGAAAGTTCGGGAAAACGTTGTTATCAGAGCAACGATTGTCAGAATCACGCAAGCCAGAATAAAAATTTTCTGCCAGGGCTTTCTGACGTAAAAATAGAAAATGATGCCCGCGAGGGATACGGCCGTGAAAACAGATTGATTTATCCTCGATGTGTGGCCGAGCTGATAGGCATAAACCAGCCCCTTGCTCAGCAGCTTGTAGTACATGTAATACTGCCCGAAATCGACGATTATCATGGCGGCGCCGAATACAAAAATCAGCCTTTGCAGGTCTTTCTTCTCGCCGAAATACTCCCTGAACGGGAAATAGTATAGTGTCAGAATAAAAAGAATATACTCGCGGAACCAATTGATAAATTCCACGCCGTGAAGCATCGCCACGCCGCAGTTCAAAACCATCAGGACAAAGAATGCAACTATCAGCCAGTCCGCGGTGTTCCTTATCAATCGTTCTTTACAGATAATGATTCTGAAAAAGAACCAGATGAAGATTGCCCCGTTATAAAAGAGTGCATTCATCACGTCCAGAAGGGATAAGCCATCGCTGCTCGAGAGAAAATACACCGGAATAAATGCCACAACGCCATAGAGCCACGCTCTCGGGTAGTAGATGCAAAGGACGGCACCTGTCAGCCCGGCAACACTGCCCAGCACCGGCACGCCAATATCGTTTACCAGCGTGAGGATGATCCCTGCCAAAAGAAGAATCACCGACAGAACTACGCTGATTATATTGAATTGCCTGTCTTTCTCAAGAAGGAATAATCTAAATTTATTATCGGAAGAAAGATACATTATTTTCCATTTTTAAATGCATTTTCGGCATAAATCTGATATTGCTCTTTGAAGCTCCTGACTGAGTTAATCAGGACTATCATCAGGATGGCAAAAATGAATCCGCCGAGCGTGGAACCGGCCACTATCACAGATCTTTTTGGCCTGTCTTTCTCCGTGGCGGGCTCGGCCCTGTCAAGGACGAACAGATTCTCCAGCTTTTTCGTCTCGTCGAGTTTTGCTTTTTCGATTGTCGGGAGCAGCATGGCTTTCACTTTCGTGAACGTCTCAAACTCGGCCAGGAGTTTCATGTATTCAATGCTGATTGATCCGGCGTTCTTCACCGAGAAGTTGCCGGCATAGCCCGGCATATTTTGAATTTCCGAAGATTTTCTGGTTGTCTGGTTTCTTATGTCTTTCTGCAATTGCGTGTATGGGTCGTTCTCGCCGTATGCCTTTTTGAACACCTCATACATCACGTCGGATTTAGCTTCCTCGGCCTTCACTTCGCTCATCGCCTGGCTGACGGCTTTTGCCTGCTCCTGAGGCGAGAACAGCAGGTACTTCTTCGAGAGCCTGCCAAGAGAATCTCCAAGGGCTTTCAGGGTCGAATCGGTCGATTGGATTCTTTCCTGAAATTGTGTAACGTTCAGATTCATCTCGTCACGAAATATTCTGACCGCCACATCATTGGCTATTCTTATATAGTCGTTGGCCATCTCGGCGGCACGCCGCTTGTCGGTGTCCCAGATCGTCACCGTGTAGTTGCCTTCCTTTTCGCTCGTCACAAGGCAATTATCAGTGAACGCATCGCGAAGCTTCTTCATCTGCGTTTTTGGGATATCATAAACTTTGTCCAGTTCATATTTATTGATCATGGAATCCATCACGGCGCGGCTGTTGAGGATCACCGTAAATGAGTAGCTGTCGGAAGAGCCGCCGCCAAACCTCGTCAGGCCGACTTCCTTCAGCGTGCTTGAAAGCCCGCTCATCGAACTCATAAGCATGTTGTCCGACACTTTCGGCGGCACGACGCTGACGGTTGAAGCATACCAGAGCGGCATATTCAAGGCTATTACCAATGATACCGCAAGAGATAATATCGTCATCGACAAAATAAACCATTTATGGCGATAGAGCAGAGCCATAAAATAAAATCCGCTGCGATTGCCATTTATCCCGTTGTTCTGCCCGGCTGTAATTTCTTCTTTGTCTGCCATTATTGTTCCTGTAATGAACATATTTATCAAAGTTATTTTTCAGTTTCAACCAAACAATTTACAAAAATATCGGCTATTTTTTGGACAGTTTTTGATCTCTTAAAGAAGTTAAATGTGGCGATACAACCTGTTTGCGCTGCTATAATATATTTGGATCTGACGATAGAATTAATTAGTTTACTTCAAATTTGAATATTTAATTTTCCATTTATCTACTTCAGGAATGATAAATCATGGACCTAAGGAAGTGGAATCTGATACTTTTGATGCTCCTTGCCGTGATGTTCTTATTCATCAATGGCTCTGTCTTTTTCAAATCCACTCTCGCACCCGTCTGCTCCGGGGATATTGAGGCTCAGGGAGATTTTAAGATATACAAGAGAGCCGCGGAATATTATCTGCAGGATAATGCCAGACTTTACGATACTCCGCCGGAGGCCGGCGTGGGGAGGTTTATTTACCCACCGCCAAGCGTTCTGTTCTTCCTGCCTTTCGCGATTATTCCAAAACCTGCTGATGCTCTGATTTTTCTTCTTGGTGCCGCAGGGGCCTGCACGGCCTCGATTTACCTGCTCATCAGGTTGATTGAAGATGCCTCCGATCATTCAATTCCGGTCAAATTCAAGTGTTTGATTTACTTTCTGCTTCTCGCCTCTGCACCGTTTTACCAGACTTTGAAAGTTGTTCAGATCAATACCTTTGTTTTGCTCTTCTGCGTTTTGTTCTTTTATTTCTATAAAAAAGAGAAGTATTTCCTCTCTTCGATATTTCTCGCGGCAGGTTTTTGGCTGAAGCTTTACCCTATAATTCTGCTTCCCCTGCTCCTATTTTCAAAAAATAAAAAGAGAGCGGCCCTTGGGCTTGCCTGCGGGCTGATTCTTGCCCCGCTTCTTTTGAGCCCGTTTATACCGCTTGAGCTCTACCGGCATTACTTTTTTGAGCTGATGCCATATCTCTCAAGGCATGACTACACGATCAGCCCGATGAACCAATCTTTTATCAACCTCATCATGCAGTCCGGCCAGCCGGTCGAAAACCTCTCTATCTGGCAGATTGTTGACGTGCCGGCGTGGGTGTCGCCCGTGAATATAGTATTTTCAGCGGCAATATATCTTGCTGTTTTTATTCCCCTGCTCAAAAAGGATCCAAACCGGGATTTTGTATTTTTTACCAGCTCGATGGTGATCATGCCAATGGTTTCACTCCTGGGATGGGAGCATGCATATATTCTTGCATTGCCGGTATTGCTCGCCTCTCTCGTGCTTCTTCGGGAGCAGAAAGGCCTGCCGAAATTCCTGCTTACCGCGGCAATGATTATGTTTCTGGCGAGAACGTTGTTAAATCGTTCCGCATCAAATA
>CAZIHB010000064.1:0-8930 GCA_964538535.1 uncultured Hyphomicrobiales bacterium
GTCGTCAGAGGTGTAAACCCTGAAATTGGCATTAGAGAACAGCTTCTGCACTTCGAGCGTGAACGCTGAGTTATCAGATGCGGCAACGACGGTCGTCGGCACCTTGCGCGAGACCTCCTCGGCATGGCTGGGGCCCGTCAGCACGCAGTAGTCATCAGGGCTGACGCCCGCGCAATCAGCAAGCACTTCAGACACCCTGAGAAGCGAATTTTTCTCGATACCCTTCGAGCCGCTGACGATCTTCTTGCCCGCGAGAGGCAGGGAATGGCTCGTAACTGCGCTTCTGACATACTGCGACGGTATGGCATTCACGATCAGGTCTGCCGAGGCAACGGCAGAAATCTCGTCCGTTGCTTTGAGTGATGGCTGAATGCTTATGCCGGGCAGATAGATGCCGTTAGTATGATTCCGGTTAATATCATTAATAACATCGATTTCGTGAGTCCATAGCGAAACGTTGAACCCGTTGGAATCGAGCAGAATGGCAAGGGCGGTTCCCCAACCGCCCGCACCAAGAACTGTTATATTCATGCTCATGATTTTCCTTATCGGTTAGAAACTTTCTTTCCGGCCCTGAAGCGAATCAGCTGGAGCTTGGAGAACCTGTTCTCCTGGCCTTTCAGGAGCCTTCTGATGTTTGTCCTGTGTGTGTAAACAATCAGCAGCCAGAGGGCAACCGAGGAGTAAACGAGAGTTTCGTAGCCCGGAATATTGACATGGAAGATGTTGTAGCGCACAAGCAGGCTCGAGGGGACTGTGAATGCCGCGGCAATTGACCCCAGGGAAATATATCCGGAGCTGAGCACGGCCAGAATGAAGATGCCGAGTGCTATGCTGACATCAACGGGAGCGATACCGATAAGCATACCGGCTGCGGTATTGATGCCTTTCCCGCCCTTAAAGCCGGCAAAGACGGTCCAGATGTGCCCCGCGACGGAAATTATGCCCGCGCCGATCTTGATCAAAGTCACGTCCTGAAAGCTGGTCGCGTTCGGGAAATGCACCCCGTCGCCGAGCCATCCCGCAATCAGCACTGCAAGGAATCCCTTGAGTATGTCGGCCAACTGAACGGCAAGCCCCCACTTCCAGCCGAGGATGCGGTAGGCGTTGGTGCTGCCCATGTTGCCGCTGCCTTTTTTGCGGATGTCGAAACCAAAGAACTTTTTGCTCACGATCACGGCGCTCGGGATAGAACCCAGCAGGTAGCTTATGATCGCGATGGCGATTAACAATAGAACGTTAGTCATTTTCTGAATGAAACCCCAAAATGCAAATCAAATCTATAATCACAAAGATAATGAAAATGATCGATTTAACTCTTATTTAACAAAATAATAATAGGTTTAATTGCTTAACCATCATAATGAAAAGTGTGCTTAAGCCGCCTAAAATACAGTACTTGTACAATACGTTACAATCGACCGGTTACAATAATTTATCTTGTTTCTTATATAAATTTCGAAAAATAGTGAAGGCTGATTCCCGCCGCGATGGAGACGTTGAGCGATTCGGCATGGCCCTTGCCCTCGATCAGATACTCATGGGTCAGCACGCTTTTTATTTCTTCTGTCAGGCCGTGCGATTCGCTGCCGAACACGATGCCGAAACTGCCGGCCGGGGAGATCTTGCTGATCTCGCTGGTAGCATCCAGGCTGGCCCCAAATAGCTCATGGCCGGGGAAAGTATCGCGTATAGTGCTGATGAGATCCTCGGAATAGACAACATCCGTCCTGAATATCGAACCCATGGTGGAGCGGACAGCTTTAGGATTGTAAATATCACAGGAATTGGCACCAAGTATAACCTGCCGGAATCCGAACCAGTCCGCCGTGCGTATTATTGTCCCCATGTTTCCAGGATCGGCTATGCCGTCCAGTACAATAAATGGCATCCCGCCATTAAGTTTACATTCTTTCTGAGCTGCAACGGCAATGATGCTCTGCGGCGATTTCGTGTCGCACATCTGGTCGAAATGAGCTTTGGGCGCCGTATAAACAGGCGTGGCCCTCTCGGCAAAGCTTTCGGTGATTGCAAGGACGTCCGGGGTGGGGTTGTCCTTCACCACTATAAGTTCTGTCTGAAAATCGCTGTGCAGCAATTCTGTGCAGATTTTTTCTCCCTCGCATAGAAATAGCCCCGTCTCATCGCGGAATTGCTTCTGATGCAGGGATTTAATCATTTTTTTCAGCCTTTGCGATATTTGCAGGGCATACTGCATTCTTCACCTTTGCAATATTATAATTGGCAATTTAAGAAGAATATTGAACAATTGTTAAGAGGCAATATCAATTTTTTTCAAAAAAAATAAAAAGACGCTGTCCGCGCATTTTCCCGAAAAAAAATTGCGGGAAAATAGCGGCCTGAAATGCAAACCGACCGTGGCTGCCTGCATTTCAGGCACGAAAAAAACTCTTCCCTAATGGGCAGACCGATGCCCGGCCGATTGGCCGGTATGGTAAAAAAAAAAGTAGAAGCATTTTCCGGCACTATGTTCGAATTCCATATGCCGGCAGGCACACGTTGATTATTTGGGAGCCGTCATGCCATACTCTGCCCACTCTTCTTTCGAAGGCCCGTAAACACCCGGCACTTTCAGCCCTGCCTGACGCATCAGCACCGTCATCTGCCCGCGGTGGTGTATCTGGTGAAGCACGAGCCCGCTCAGCAGATCGCGGCGCTTCCATTTTTCGCCGTAAAGGTTCAGCTCATCATTGAGCATATCGTCGCTCCAGGAGCTGCTTAATTGTCGGGATAATTCTTCGGCGGTCTCCCTGTATCCCGATTGAATGAGTTTCAAATCATCCCCGTGGTCCTCGCCCTCTTTGATCGATTTGAATTCAATTCCGGTTTTGGAAAACATTTCGACGATGGTATCAACCAGATGCCAGGCAATATAACCAAGCGTACGGCCCTCGGGATATACCTTTTGGCCCAGCGATTCGGATGTCAGGTTGTTCAAAACCTTCATCGTTGCTTCCGATTCCGCTTTCCATTCGGTTAGAAAATCTTCGATTGAGATGTACATGACTCCTCCCGTTTAGTTTATAAATCGTCCAAAAAACTATATATGTTCCCTGATTCCAATGCCAATATAAAAAAAGCAAAATAGTGAAAAAATGTAAAAGATTAATTAATATTGCTTATTTTAGGGAAAATAAATATCAAAAATGTGGGCGTGAACCAATGAAGGACAAGGTAATATACGAATGCAGGGAGTGCGGGTCCCGCAGCCCGAGGTGGGCGGGAAGATGCCCGAATTGCGGTGCCTGGAACTCCTTCGCGGAGTCGGTTGAGCACGGTGGAAGCAGGCACACGGTGCGTGCAGTCAAGGACGGGCTGAAGCCCGTCAGGCTGGGCGACGTGAGCCCTGAAGATAACTACAGGGTGAGCACCGGCATCGGAGAGTTCGACAGGGTGCTGGGAGGCGGGATAATACCGGGCTCGCTTGTGTTGATCGGCGGGGATCCGGGGATAGGCAAATCAACCCTGATGCTTCAGATGTGCGGCAGGATGACGGGGCAGGTGCCGCTTTACGTCACCGGTGAGGAATCCCTTCAGCAGATCCGCTACCGCTCCGCGAGGTTGAGCGGCGTGACCGACGAGCTCCTCCTGCTGGCTGAAAACAATATTGAAAAAATTGACCAGGTAATAAAAATGTCGAACCCCGACGTTGTGGTGATCGATTCCATTCAATCGGTATATACCGACAAGATCGATGCCACACCCGGGAGCGTGGCACAGGTTCGGGAGTGCGCCTCGCTGCTGATGCAGACTGCAAAGAGGACAAACGTGGCGATTTTCATCATCGGACATGTTACGAAGGACGGAGTGATAGCCGGCCCGAAGATATTGGAGCACATGGTGGATACCGTGCTTCAGTTCGAGGGGGAAAAGACATATTCATACAGAATCCTCAGATCCCAGAAGAACAGGTTCGGCTCGACGAACGAGCTCGGCATATTCGACATGGACGAGGAAGGGCTTAAGGAGGTGCTGAACCCGTCCGAGGTATTTCTGACCGGGCGGACGGGGCAGGAGTCCGGGATAGCCATAGTCGCGTCCATGGAGGGCACCCGGCCGATACTTCTTGAAGTGCAGGCACTCGTCACTCCGACAAGTTACGGAGTGCCGCAGCGCACGGCGAACGGGTTCGACATGAGGCGCCTGCAGATGATCATTGCTGTGCTTGAGAAAAGGCTGGGCGTGGCATTCAGGCAGAGCGACGTTTTCGTGAACGTGGCGGGCGGTTTCTATTTGAACGACACATCGGTCGATCTCGGCGTGGCTGCGGCACTCGTGAGCTCCCTGAGGGACGTGCCGGTTGAAACGGGCATCGTGTTTATAGGGGAAATCGGGTTGACGGGCGAGGTAAGGTCGGTCTCTTTCGCCGACAGGCGAATAGCCGAGGCGGAAAAGCTCGGGTTCGGCAGCGTCATACTGCCCCGGCAGAGCTATGACAAGCTCCTGAAAAAATTTGATATCAATTTAACGCCTGTTGACAGGATAGTATTTGCATTGCAGGACTTATTATAACCAATGCTGAATACTAAAATTAGAATAAGCAGACGATATTTCTTAGTTTTGCATGGCAAGAACTCTATATATGGTGAGATATGTTTGAGAATTTTATCGAATTGAACGCCGGAAAGCTTCTCAAGAGTGCCGAATTTCCTCCGGGCAGCATATATCTGAAAGATATAAATGCCAATGAAAATATTGGCGAGGCATACAAATTGTTTTTTGAGTCGGAGACGGGATGGAGAATATATCAAAACAGGCAGCAGCTGAAGGATCTGCCCAATTTTGAACTCGACACGCCCGAGGCCGAAGAAGCCCTTGATGCTCTCGGGGCTGCCTGCAGATCCAACGCAAGGTTCACGAGGAAAGAATATACCGACCTCGTTTATTCATCAGTAAGCCTGAGGTTGAATTTTCTTGTAAGGCCCGTCAACACGCTCAAGTTCTTTCTTTTCGGATACGCGCCGACAAAGCCTTTGGAGGAATTGCTTCTCAAGCTCGATTATTTCTATGATTACGGCTATCTCACCGTTGCCATGCAAGAAGAAATAATTCGGAAACAGGCTGAATCATCAGTCAGCATCCTTTCGCTGCCGGAATTCAACATGATGCTCGAAAAGATTGATTCCGACTATTTTCAAAATCTTACCGTTGAGGAGTTTGCAACGCTGCTTTCTCCATGCTTCGAATTTTTCGACCTGAAGAGCAAGGATACTCAGGAGCCCGTAATACCCGTCGAGGCCTTGATAGTCTTTCTGAACGACAAGGGAATATCGACGATGGCAAGGCTGATTAAGGATCATGCCAATGGCCCGTCAAAAAATTACCTGACGAAAAATTCCATAATAGACATTTTCGACAGCGTCATGGGCAACATCGGGCAGGACATGACGGCTCCGGCCGAAATGTTCCGAGAGGAAGAAACACCTGAAGAAGACAACGGCACTGAAGCAGCCGACGAAACAGGAAGCGCAGCCGAATCCGATGAATTCCCGGAAGAAACACCCGCTGCCGAAGAAGAACCTTCGGGGACTGTTCCTGGCGAGGAAGTCGAGCCGGAAGATTTTATTTGGCCGGAGAACGAATCCGGGTTTGAAATAGAAACCGAAGAAATTTCGCATGAAGAGATGATTGAACCTTGCGAGGCAGACGAAACCGCGCCCGTTACGGAACAAACCGAAGAGGCATGGGAAGTGACTGCAGAAGATGCTGAACCCGGAGATGCGGAAATTGATGCTCCGGCGGATGAAGATTCGATCGAGATGAACCTCGCGGAAATATGCTCGCTCCTCGGCTTATCGGAAGATGAAGCCGCCGGGAGCCTCGAGTTGTCGGAACCGGCGTTCAACTTTGATGAAATGCCCGAAAGCTTCAGCTCGGAGATAGAAGAAGAGCTTTTCGCGCTGAACCGCGAGCTTGCAGCCTTCAACGAATTTCCGGAAGCCGCGGAGGATGCCCATGTGGAGAATAGTGCCGGCGATTGGGAAGAGGGCCGCGGAGGAACGTTCCACGAGGATATAATATCCAACAGCGACTCTGCCGATATAAAGGAATTTGACCCGATGGATGAAGTCGGGCAATCCACGGCCGCGCAGGCTGATGAAACAGAAGATTACGGCACGCTCGAAGAGATTGATTCAATTGGTGGCGGCCTGCCGGAGTATGAAGAATTTGATCTGCCGTTTGACGATTCGCCTGCCATCGATGCAGAAAACGCGGCTGAAGAGTTTGATTCCGGCGCGCAGGCAGCGGCAGAAAACGCGGCAGAGGAAGAAGATGCAGATTGTGACGTCCGGGATGAAGAGGAAGATGCAGGGCCGGGATTCAGCTATGATGAATACCTGGAGGCTGCAAGGAACTTTGAATATCAGCAGGAGCAGGGCGAACCCGGGGATGCGGAGGATATTATCGAGCTTTATTCTCCGGTCATCGAGGCGAAATCAGGTGAGGGAAGCGAGTTTATTTCACACGGCAAGGCCGAGTTATGCAAAGAACTTGAGAATTTTTTCGAAGATATTAAAGAAAAGGGCGAATGAAATTTATTGATATAGCAAACATCAGCGTAAAAGCAGGTGACGGCGGCAAGGGGCACGTCAGCTTCCGCAGGGAAAAATACGTGCCGAAGGGCGGACCCGACGGCGGAAACGGCGGCAGGGGAGGCGACATCGTTATTGTCGCGGACAGGCACCTGAACACGCTTCTCGACTTTAAATTCAGGATTAATTACGTGGCGGAGAACGGCAAGCCCGGCTTGACCGCGCGCAAAACCGGCAGAGACGGCAAGGATTTATATATTAAGGTGCCGGTCGGCACGGTGGTCAAGTCAACCGACGGCGAAATTATCTGCGACCTATCTGAAAACGAGCAGGAATTCGTGGTGGCAAAGGGTGGAAAGGGCGGACTCGGCAACTGGGAATTCACGACGGCGACTAACCAGGCACCGAGATACGCGCAGCCGGGCCTTCCCGGTGACGGGCTTGATATACTGCTCGAGCTGAAGCTTTTGGCCGATGCCGGTATAGTCGGATTTCCAAACGTGGGCAAGTCCACGCTGATTTCAGTGATCTCGGAGGCAAAGCCGAAAATAGCCGATTATCCTTTCACGACACTTGTCCCAAACCTCGGCATGGTGAAGATCGGCGATTCGCAAAGCTACACCGTGGCGGATATTCCCGGTTTGATCGAAGGAGCTTCCGAGGGGAAGGGCCTCGGCCTGCAATTCCTCCGGCACGTGGAAAGGACAACCGTGCTGCTTTTCATGATTGATGCCTGGAGCGACACTCCCGCCAAGGACTACAATACGCTGAAGAAAGAGCTTTACTCGTATAACCCGGACATGGCACTGAAGAAAAAAATAATCTGCTTCAGCAAGATCGACTCCATGGATCCTGAAATGATAGATGAACTGAAGGAAGTCGATTTCGGGGAACCCGAGGCTGAAGTTCTGTTTATTTCATCAGTGAGCGGTGCGGGGATCGAGCAGCTGAAACACAAGCTCTGGCATATTATCCGCGACGAAAAGAATTAGGGAAGACTCATAAATCATTTTGCTGTATTTGCTTTTCGAATATTTGTTTAAAAAGCTGCAGTGACGCGGCGCACCGCGTTTCTGCAGCTTTAACCGTGTTTATTTATATTGTTCCGTAATCGAAAGCTGACATTATAAAATTCAGGTCAAATAATATGATATTGCATTCCGGGGCAGGATCATTTTCTTTGTAAAGGATTCTTTGCCGCCGGTAGAATTTTATGCTTCAGAGGATTTGAAATTTGACTATTTTTGCAATTCTTATCATAATCTCGTGAAAATTTTGAAATTATTATGAGTGAAACATGCTTGACATCAAACAGATAATAACGAGTGAACTAAGCCTGCAGCCATGGCAGGTAGAAAATACATTAGCATTGCAGGCAGACGGGGCCACTGTTCCTTTCATATCAAGATACAGGAAGGAGCGCACCGGCGGCCTGGACGAAAACGTCATCAGGGATATGTTCGACAGGTTCGAGTACCTGACCGAGCTGGAAGAGAGGAAAAAAACAATAATCGACTCGATAAGCGAGCAGGGCAAGCTCACCGACGAGCTGAAGGCAAAGATAGAAGCCTGCCTGCAGAAAAACATACTCGAAGACCTATACCTGCCGTTCAAACCGAAGAGGAGGACAAGGGCCACGATTGCCAGGGAAAAAGGCCTGGAGCCGCTTGCCGGATTAATTCGAGAGCATAACAATGCGGCGTCAGGCCCGGTTGACCTGCAGGCAGAAGCCGCGAAATATATTTCGGCCGAGAAGGGAGTGGAAACGGCAAAGGATGCCCTGCAGGGCGCTGCCGATATAATTGCCGAGGAAATATCCGAGAAGGCAGATCTGAGGCAGTGGGTGAGGGAATTTATACTTAACAGCGGCACATTCGTATCCAAAATCAGCGAAGAACACGAGGCCGGGACGACAAAATATGAGACGTACAGGGACTTTGAAGTGCCGGCGCGCGAAATCCAGCCACATACCATGCTCGCGCTACGCAGGGGCGAGGCTGAAAAAATAATCAATCTCGATCTGAAATTCGACGAGGATGCAGTGCTCTCATTCCTCAAGATGAAGGAATCATTCAGCAACGTGCAGGAAGTGGCAGATTTTTTCGCTGTGCTGATCAAGGACGCATTCTCAAGGTTGATGAAACACTCGCTTATAGCTGAAGTGAGAATGGCAAAGAAAATCTTTTCGGACGAGGAATCTATCAAGGTGTTCGAATCGAACCTGCGCCAGATGCTCCTTGCTTCGCCCGCGGGAATGAAACCCGTCCTCGGGGTCGATCCCGGCTTCAGGACGGGATGCAAGGTGGCCGTGCTTTCCGACACCGGGAAATTCCTCGAATACAGGGCAATTTTCCCGCATAACTCGCAGAGGGAGAG
>CAZIHB010000065.1:0-8898 GCA_964538535.1 uncultured Hyphomicrobiales bacterium
TAATTAGAAAGGGGAAGATCAAGCTAAAATTTTTTTTGAAATATTAGATAGAAGCGAGAGAAGATGAACTACACAGGACCAAAAGTCAAGATATCGAGGAAGTTGGGGATAAATCTGACTCCCAAAGCCGGTAAAGTGGCATCCAAGAAGCCTTATCCTCCCGGCCAGCACGGAGCAAACAAAAGGCGCGCAAAGCAGTCGGACTATGGCCGCCAGCTTTTGGAAAAACAGCGTCTCCGCCTGCAGTACAATATCTCCGAGAGCCAGATGGTAAACACTTACAAGATGGCAACCAAGCTGAGTGGCAACACGGCCGATCTTTTGATGCAGCTTTTGGAAACAAGACTTGACGCGGTTATTTATCGTGCAGGTTTCGCGCGCACGATTTATGCCGCGAAGCAATACGTAAGCCACGGCCATGTATTGGTAAACGGCAAGAAGCTCAATATCGCGTCGTATCGCGTTAAGGTTAATGACGTCATCTCGATCAAGGCGAGCAGCAGGAATTTGGACTGCTTCCAGGAAGCAATCCGCAATTCGCAGGCTCCTTCCTATCTTGAAGTATCGAAGGCCGACTTCTCAGCCAAGCTGGCTTACGTTCCTGCAAGAGAGGAAATACCTTCGCAATGCGAAATTTCCCTCGTTATTGAGTTCTACTCACGTTAATATTCCCTTTCCGGGAAAAAAATTCACAAGCCTCGCGCCTTTCGGTGTCGGGGCTTCGTGCGTTTCCATTTTGATGCAATATACTTTGCCCTTGCCCGATAATAAATCTAAAACGGGGCGTTTTTCCCGGCAGAACGGAAGCTCGCGGAAATAAGAATATTTTGCTTGTATTTCAAAAATTAATACTATTTTTGGCAACTTTCGTGAATAATGTTGTAGAAAAACAATAAGTATAAAGAGGTGCATTATGTTTTGGACACCAGAATTAGCGCAATATCTTGAGGATGCTCCGTTTCCGGCCACAAAAGAAGAGCTTTACGACTACGTCAGCCGCATCGGATGCCCTCAGCAAGTGCTCGACAATATTGCCGAGCTGGATGACACTGACGAACTTATCGAAGGAGTGGAAGACCTCTGGCCCGAGTACGAAGACGTGGCAAACGAGGAATACTTCTATAACGACGACGAGGAAGAGCAGTACTTCTGAGAGCCTGCACGGGACTTTTACCATGCGGACCGGCCTGAAATGCCGGTAAGATACGGGGAAAGCACATTTCTCCGGAGCTTATCGGGAAAGCGGGATGTCCGCATTTTTTTTTAGTAACCATTATTTTTTATATTGCCTTATTGTTTTGTTACTTTTATCCGGGTCCGATGGGGCGATTCCATATTATCGTCGTGCTGGCTGCTTTCGCGGCCTTTTCTATGGCAGTTTTGTCTCTTGGGGCGGTGCCCCTCAGAGCTGTGCCCCTTGGGGTGCAGCCCGCTGCCGCGGGCAGTAATTTCATTTCCGGCAGGCTCTATCCCGGCGTGCGCGACAAGCAGCTGAACGAGATAAACGAAATCAGATTCGAGGGAAACAAAAGTTTCGACGGCGAGACACTGCTCTCGCTGCTCGCATCGCAGCCCACAACGAGAAGCATACCTCACAAAATACTTCAGGCATACTACAACGAGTTCAAAAAAAATACTTCGGTGCCGGGGGAAGTGACGCGCGCGCTTTACGGCTCCATCGGCTCGATGGCCGACGAGATAAGGTATTTCAACGACAAAACCGCGGAATCCGACGTGATGACGCTCTGGCATTTCTATAACACCAAGGGATTCCACTACGCGGAAATATACTATACATTCGAACCCGAGGAGAAGCAGAGGAAGAATATACTGACGTTCCACATAAACGAGAACAGTCAGTACAAGCTGAAAGCGGTTGAATATACGGGGCTTGAAGCCATGCCCCCGGAACTGGCCGAAAAATACTATGCCATAAGGGCGTTCAATAAAGGCAAAGACTACGACGAGTCTTCAATACTGGCTGAAATTAGCCAGGTGCACTCTCTGTTGCTGAATAATGGTTTCTACCATGCCTATTATAATCAGCCAGAAGTGAGCATGGACACGCTTAAACTGACAGACAGCGTGACGGTGCATTTTTCGATGGGCAAAAGGCAAAGGATCGGCTCGATCACCTACGTGGACAGCATGAAAGGGCAGCAGGTGGTGGTGAAGGAGATGAAGAGACGGCAGCTTGAATTCACTTCGGGCGATTGGTACAGCAGGGCAAAAGTGGAGAGATCGAAGGACAACCTGCTTTCGCTTGGCACTTTCGACGTTGTTGCCATCGACACGACCCACGGGCCGGGATCCGACGACTCGACGATGAACATGAAGATATTCACGCAATACAGGAAGCAGCAGGAATACGGGGCGGGCCTGTTTATCAATCAGACACCCATAGACAACTTCATTAATCTCGGTTTCGAGCTTTCCTATTTCCACAGGAATATATTCGGTGCCGCGCAGGTGGTCAATCCTTTCGCGAGCATAGCAATGAGGGACCTGAGCAGGATATTCTCGCGGGAAAAGCTTGAATACGAGGTGCAGGCCGGATTCAAGTTCGCGCAGCCGCTGCTTTGGACCATTGATAACAGCAGGGTGGGCCTGGTTTCGTCATTCCTCTACTCGCAGAAGACGCTGATCAACTACTTCAAGATTGAAACCTTTTCCTTCCCGGTGAAGTTCACAGTGAAATTCCCGAATATCACTTATTTCAACCAGGCATCTTTTGATTTCAGCTTCGAGCGCGAGAATCCGGTGAATTTCTCCACCGCCAAGAAGATGGCTATCGATTCGGCAAAGACGCCCGAGGACATACAAAAAGCACTCGAGATGTTCATCCTTTATGACAACCTGGATAAATACCTGCACAAGGGCAGTGCCTTGAGAATACTGACATCGAACCTGCTTGGCGTAACGCTGACCGGTGACAGCCGCAATCATCCTTTCTCACCGACACGCGGCAACTACACGATTATATCGCTCGACGGCTGGAATTTTCTATTTTTTCCGGACTGGATCTCGGGTGTGGCAAGGTACTACAGGTTCCAGATGGCGCACTACCAGTTCGTGCCGCTGCGGCAGAATATAGTGCTTGCGTTGAAAGGCCGGGTGGGAGTGCTGCACCTTCTTGAAGGAGAAAATTCGTACGTGCCGATAGACAGGCAGTTCTTTGCCGGAGGGGCGAACAGCGTGAGGGGCTGGCCCTCGAGGATGCTGAGGTATTCCAAGGTGTCAACGGACAGCACAACGGCCGCCACTACGGACTTCCTGAAGAATTACGTCGGCAATGCCGGATTGATCGAGGGGAGCATCGAGCTGCGCTACAAATTTTCACGCCCGGTGGGGTTCAGCGAATCCTTTGCCGAACAGATCGCCAACATAGGCGTCACGCTTTTTGCCGATTTCGGCAACGCATTCCACTGGCTGATGCTCACTCGCGAGCAGCAGCTCAGCCTGCCGGAATACGTTAAGAACCTGGCTCTTGCCGCCGGCTTCGGGTT
Organism: uncultured Hyphomicrobiales bacterium; assembly: GCA_964538535.1. Lineage (GTDB taxonomy): Bacteria > Bacteroidota > Ignavibacteria > Kapaibacteriales > UBA2268 > CAZIHB01. The sequence goes on from CAZIHB010000065.1 coordinate 3,507, forward strand.
CAGGTATGAAACTCCCGTCGGCCCGATAAGGCTCGACATAGCGTGGCCGGTTTATGACCCGCTCAGGGAAAGGAAGCCGTTTTCCAATCGCGTGATACATATCGGGCTGGGGCACGCGTTCTAACGGCGCAGAATTGAATGATTTTGAAACATTAAGCTTTCTTAAACGTAAGACAGCATAGTTCTATAGTTAAACCGAATTTATAACGGAGCAGAGATGAAAAATTATCAACGTCTATTAGTGGCTGTTCTTTTTGCCTGCCTTGCCGCACTGCCGGCTTACTCCCAGGCCGGGGGAATCAGCTCGTCAGAGAATTCCAGTCAGGCTCCCGGCGATTCAACGTCCCAAGACTCTACCAAGAAAGATGATTTTGAATCATGGGGCGATAATTATCATTCCGCGAGGGGGTTCCATTTCGGAAACATGGGGGATTTCAGTTTCAAGTTCAGTATGCCAAGCATCAGCTTCCAGGCATTTGAATCTGCTCCGATATGGAATGACAAACGCCTCGATAGGGATTTCGCGCAGCTCAGGGGGTGGGACCTGAAAATCGGCTATAATGATTTTCAGCCTGTCGGGACGTCATCTTACCTGCTTGAAAGCAGTTATGATTTCGTTCACCTGACGAATATAAACCGTGACTTCCTGAAGCCGGACAAGAAAGCGAACGAAACGGGGTATGATGCCTGGTCATTCGGTTTCGGCGGCAACGAGGGCTATGGGTACAAATACGGCAAGGTGGCCGATCTTGTGCTCTATCATGGCTCGGGCCTTGGCTGGACGAATGTGAACTTCACGAACAGCACTGCCACCGCGGCCGACATGAAGAAACTTAAAAGGATTGACGACACCTGGCGATACTCAGAGAACTTCGAGGTTGGCGCCAACCTGAGATTTGGCGAGATGGTGGGCGTCAGCTTTGCATTCCAGAGGACGCTCGTTTACCCGAGGCACTTGTTCTGGTACTGGTCGCTGAGCAAATTGATCGAAGCCGCCGGACAGGGCTTGGTCGGTTCTTTCGTGGATGCCGTCGGCGAACGAGTTCCATACGTCCTGCCGGTTATGAACGTGGCCCTCAGGTCCGCGCTGAGCTGGGGTCTCTATCAGCTTAGGTCGAGAGACATGAACTGGCCGGTCAACACGGAACCCGGGTTTATTTTCGACAACTTCAAGGTGGGTGCGTCTGTCAGTTTTTAATCAAAAAAAAATATGTTGTACCGATAAAAACGCCTAATTTATAAGGCGTTTTTTTTTGGGGCGTGCAGCCTTGTTTCGGCATTTTCCGGGCAAAAAACGCGGCGCGCGCAATATTGTTGGTATTATTATTGCGGCATCTTCTTTCTTTGTGGCTGAATGTATGTTTGAGCGGGAAAAAGCATGGGGACAAACCCGACATTAAAGGAATCAGAAATATGGCTGGACCGCGGTGACGAGTTCACCCGATCGGAAAATTACGACAAGGCGGTGGAATGCTACGGGAAAGCAATCGAACTTAACCCGAGGGCAGCTTTTGCCTACTTCAAGCGCGGCTCCTTGCTGCTCATCCAGAAAAAGTTTCAGCCCGCCCTGGCGGATTTCAACAATGCCATACTGCTCAACGCGAGCTTCTCGTTTGCCTATTTCAAGCGCGGCACCATATACATGGAGCTCAGGCAATACGGCCCCGCCATAGAAGATTTCAACGAGGCTATCGAGCAGAACCCGGGCCTTTCCTTCGCGTATTACAGCAGGGGAGTCTGCCGGCTGAAATTCAAGGATTACGAGAAATGTATCGATGACATGGGCAAGTCCATCGATTTAAACCCCACGTACATGCCAGCCTACCTCAACAGGGGCAATGCCTTTTTCGAGCAGAAATTGTACCCCGAGGCAATAAGCGACTATTCGAAGGTGGTCGAACTCGACCCCACAAACGACAAGGCTTTCATATCGCGGGGGATCGCCTACGGCAACCAGCAGAAATTCAAAGAGGCCGTCTCGGACTACTCGAGGGCGATAGACATAAACCCCCAGTCCGTGATTGCCTATAACTACCGCGGGCTTGTCAGCAACAAGCTTAAAAACTACAACCAGGCACTCGAGGACTTCAAGAAAGTGACTTCGCTTTCCCCCGATTCGCTTGACGCCTATAATAACCTGGGCATAGCACATTTCTCGCTCAAGCAGTTCGATGCCGCGGTGGAGGATTACACCCGGGCCATCAACCTGAAACCCGAAGTGGCCAGCCTCTATTATAACCGTGCCAACGCCTACTTCAGCGGCAGGAAATACCTCGAGGCCATCATGGACTTCGACAAAGCGCTCGAGCTGGATCAAACTCTCGTCAACTGCTGGTTCGGCCGCGGCAATGCCCACTATAACCTTGGGAAGACAAAGGAAGCAATAAAGGATTTCAGCAGGGCAATAGCCGGTAATCCAAGGCTTTTTCAGGCATATCTGGGCCGCGGCAACGCGTTCATGAAGATGAAGTACTTCAAGAAAGCCCAGGAGGACTTCACTCTTGCCATAGAGTTGAAGCCCAACAGCCCCCTTGCCTACATGAACAGGGGGATAGCATTCAGGTCCGACGGCAAGAATGATGACGCGGCCCGCGACTTTCTCGAATTCCTGCGCCTGGCGCCCGGCCCCAGCACCAGCGCGCACTCCGTCAGGCAATGGCTAAAAAAAATGGACTACCCCCTGGAGTCATAACTCCTTATCGCCAGGGAGAAATGTGGAAAACCGTGTGGAAAAGGATTCGGGATGTGGAAAACTTGTTGATTGAAAACGCTTTGATTATCCGTTTCAGAGACTATTATTAACCCCGATAATGAATAAAATAATTTGCCGCCTCTGCCGATATTTTGAAAATATCGGTGTTTCGGGAGCGGGTCTGATTCAAATTTAATTCAGTCATATACGTTTGATACTATCGAGTGAAAAATCGATAGAAATTGAAGGAGAATATTCTTATATTGCATTCAGATGCTCCGAAAAGTGGCTTAAATTGCGGAGAATCAAGGTTTATTCGAATTATTCCTTGTTTGAAAATTATAAAGGGGGTTCTATGAAACCAAAGTCTTTACTCGCCTGTTTTATGATCGCTATCGCGTTGATAATCGGAAGCGCTTCCGGGCTGAAAGCACAGAGCTATCATCACAATATCTCGGCCGACCCGATCGACCTTCTGGCAACTCACGTTTTAAATGCAACATTCGAATCGCAGCTCTCGGCGAAGAATTCCTATACCATATTCGGTTCTTACTATTCTGACGATATTGGATGGGGCACGTGGAAAGGTTATGGCATCGGCGCCTCATACAGGTGGTATTTCAAAATCGGCGATATCGTGAATAAGCCGGTTCAGGGATTCAGTGCCGGCCCGTTTGCCAAGCTGTTCTACTGGAAATTCGACGTGGAAGGAAACCACATTGACACTTATGATAACGGCGCAACCTTTGTTATCGGCGGTGAAGTTGCGTACAAATGGGTATTCGACGGCTTCTCCGTTGAGCCTATCATCCGCCTTGGCATAAATATCAAGGACGTCAAAGGCCTCGGGTACGACCCGATGGGCGGCGGCATCAACCTTGGCTACGCCTGGTAAGCTCAATCTTTTCGAGCGAGTTACTTATCTCAGTGGCTGCCGTTTCCGGCAGCCTTTTTTTTGAAATCAGGGAATATAAGAGTTTCAGATTAAGAGAATGCGTTATAAATTGGCATGTGGAAATTACAAACGGAGGACTTGGGCATGATAAAGGTTTTGGTTCCGATAGCCAACGGCAGCGAGGAAGTGGAAGCCGTGACACCCATCGACATAATGCGCCGGGCCGGATTCGACGTGACGGTGGCGGGAGAATCGCACGAGGTGACCTGCTCGCGCGGCGTCAAGATCCTGCCGGACAAGCCGCTTGGCGCGATCAGCAGCGCCGAGGCATTTGATGCCGTTGTTATTCCCGGCGGTGCCGAGGGCACGAAGCGGCTGATGCAAAACGCCGCGCTAAGGTCCGTCACGGAGCGGCTTGCCGGCTCGGGCAAGCTTGTGGCCGCCATCTGTGCCGCGCCGACCATACTCGCCGCGTGGCACCTGCTGCCAAAGAATGCCGAGGTGACTTATCACCCCGGCGCGAGGGCAGCCATGGAGGGATGGCACTGCAGCGATAAGCCCGTCGTCGTCTCGGGGCATTTTATAACAAGCCGCGGGGCCGGCACCTCGATTGAATTCGCGCTTGCCGTGGTCAAATATCTCGCGGGCGAGGAGAAAGCGCGCGAAGTGGCCGGTTCCATTGTTTTTCACAGGTGAGCACGGGCCATGGACCGCAAAGTAAGGGCCCGGATTGAAGTGACAGGCTTCGTGCAGGGCGTGGGATTCAGATACTTCGCCCTGAAGCACGCGACGGCTCTCGGGGTGAAAGGATATGCCAAAAATTGCTATGATGGTTCGGTATATATAGTTGCCGAGGGCGACGAGCGCGCGGTTGCTGAATTCAGGGAAAGGCTGAAGGCGGGCCCCTCGAGGGGAATGGTGGAGGCGTGCAGCGTCTCTTACGAGGACTATCGCGGGGAGTTTACAAATTTTATGATCGTTTAGATGAATTTGCATAAAATTGTCCTGTTGTTGATTTTTATAACCGTGCTGACAGCCGGGGCAGCAAGCCCGGAAGTGCAGGGGAGTTTTGGCGTGCCTTTTACGCGGGATGGCGCCCTTGACCTGCCTTCGCACGATTACTACAAGCCACGCGTCGCGCTCGTGCTGAGCGGCGGCGGGGCCAGGGGGCTCGCCCAGGTGGGTGTGCTCAAGGCTTTCGAACAATACGGCGTGAAGGTTGATTATATCATAGGTACAAGTATCGGGTCGATTGTCGGGGGGCTTTACGCCTCGGGATACACAGCCTCCGAGCTGGAGGATATTGTCAGGCGGACAAACTGGGAAGAGACATTCTCGTTCAGCGAATCGCAAAACCGCGCGGACTTGTTCCTGGATCAAAAGATAATAAATGACAGAAGCCTGCTCACGTTGAATTTCAGGAATTTCAAATTCGTTGTGCCCGAGGCAATATCAATCGGAAACAAGTTCTACGGCTTCCTGCAGAAGCTGCTGTGGAATGCCGTTTACCAGTGCGACGGCGATTTCGACAAGCTGAAGTACCCGTTCAGGCCTGTGGCAACCGAGCTTGTAAGGGGTGTGCCCGTCTCCTTCCGTTCGGGAAATATAGCCACCAGCATCAAGGCCAGCGCTACCATTCCGCTGCGCTATTCGCCTGTCAGGCTCGACTCGATGGTGCTCGTTGATGGCGGGATACTCGCTAATATTCCGCTCGTGCAGGCGGGGGAATTCTCGCCCGAAATAATCATTGCCGTGAACACCACTTCACCGCTATTGGCAGAGAGCGAGCTGAACACTCCATGGAA
>CAZIHB010000066.1:0-8856 GCA_964538535.1 uncultured Hyphomicrobiales bacterium
GGTTAATGACTCAAGAGCTTAATGATTTAAAGTACGTTAAGTTGTACGATTACTACGTTGAGCCTCGAGAACACTGGATTGGGAAGAATCTTTATGATAACTGTACATCGGTTCCATATTACCCATGGGCATATGCGAACCCGGGCGTCGGAGTCCAAAATCAACCTTTTGGCATTAAAAACGGGTATTTCGGGTCAAAATGGACTATAGACATTTGCAACGCAGCGACACCGAATACTGAATCTGATGCGTACTTATCGCGTGCAAGCAGTTATGAAAGCTTGCTATGGGATGGAACATCCTTGGGCAGCCTGTCAAAAACGGATTATGAGAACGTGATGGGAAAAGGAGCTCCTTTCTATACCGAATCCTGGCAAGGGCACTTTGAGTATTTAAATGCTTATGAGAGAACGTATTCAGCAAACTACAGAAGTCTGTTTTATGACAGACAACGACCTCTCTGGGCTCAATATTTTATATTAAACCAAGTGGTAACAGATGTTGCCCCCGTCTGCACGCCTTGGCCTGATGATATGCCTACTCAGGACGGGCGCCTTGTATCCTTTTTCCAGCAGGGCCGGCCGTTAACGGCAGAAGAGCTCAGGCAATGGCAGTGGTATAATATTATTCTTGGCGCTAAAGGATTAATATACGACGGGCCCGACACAGAAAATATACCGAACTCTTTAGATGAAAATCCATTCAGCGCAATAAGGATAGGAATTGATCAGCCCTATTATAACAGTACATTGGCCATTCCTACGTTAGGCATAACATTAAGCGACTTAGGCGCGACCAATCCCTGGGCATTTCTAAATAGCGATTTGATTGGCGGAGATTATGTTCTCCCTAATATGCCGGATGGATTTGACCGGATGGTTCCGAGGAATCGATTGGGCCATCTGTTTGGCGTTAGTCCGGATAAGCTTTATTTAGGCCGGAAGTCAATCAGAGGCCAGATGAGAAAAATGCACGACTGGATAGCTGAGAACAACGGTCTTCTCATGAATCTGGAGCTTCAGGCATGGTACGGAAAAGGATTCCGTGTGTTCGAGCATCAGTATAATGATTTTGAGGGAACCGGGGACGTTAACGCTCTGAGCATCATCAGAAAGTACATAAAGACAAACAGCAGCACATATAACGAATTCGACGAAAGTTCTCCTCTGTATCCATCTCCAAAAACAGGGTTGAAATGCCTTGATATTAAGACGTACCCTGTGTTTACAAATGGAGCTACAGCGCTGCCCGAGCAGTCAGGGAATACAGATAAAGGCTTTTACGACATCACTGTTCTGAAAGATAAAACAAAACCTGCAGGCGATAATAGTGAATTCTACCTTGGTGTGCTAAATAGGAGGGTAGATCCTGTATTGGAGCCGGAAAATAATATATCAGATCAGGATATTTCCGTATTGCAAAATGGAGGCTCAATAGATCCTACAGTATGGAATTTCTTTTCAAGCGCAGAAATGGACAATTATGTGCAGAATGGAGATTTAAACAGATCAGCAGACTGGTGGCAAAATTACTGGTGGAAAAGAAGGGGCTGCCGCGAAATAGAAATTCCGATAAACATATCCGATGACATTATAAATTCCATACCCTGCCCGAGTTATCTACCTTACTGCGAAACTGCAGTAACCTTTAAGGAGGTTGGCCATGAAATGAAGGACAGGCCTGAATACTGGTGGATGGGAGAAAAATACCACAATACGATTGATGAAACCATTTACAATGGTATGTCGGTTAATGTTAAGTTGTTGCCTGGAGAAGGAAAACTTCTGAAAGCAACAATAAGCAAAGGTATGTTTTGTATTGGCAATCCCCCGCTTTCGAATCAGTTCGGCCTCGTTGCTACCAACGTGAGCAACTTCGAGACTAACCAGCATGGCATAATTCGCTATCACAGTGTTTACACGAAGAAGAATCCCGATCCTCAAATTTCTGATTATGAAGTTTATTACAGGAGGAGCAGGCCATTCTGCAAGGATTCGTCTTTCGATTCCACGAATTTTATTATTCCCTGGGAAGACGCGGAGTACAAGCTCGATGATTTAATCCGCGTGAAGACAAACAATTGCTACGGAGAAATAAAATATGGGCGCTATTCACAGGATAATTGCGTTGTAGAGCCATATACCTGCGGGCCTCCCTCGATCGTTGTGCGTCCATCCGGTTCAGACCAAGGAGCATCTTTGAAGGCATACGTGGTTTACTCCATGGATTTTCATGCTGTCACACACCCGAAGAAGTACGTGATTGAAAGTGCGTTCACCGTGGGCGGCGACAGCATATCAGTTTCGGAGATCAAGAACAACACTTATTCCATTGGCGAGGTTAATACATTACCGAGCCACGTGGAAAAATTCGGTATTCCGGTGGTCAATGCTTCGAAGGATGTGAATTTTTATGCCTGGAGCGACCCAGTGAACGGAATAGTAACGTGCGCAAAGCTTCCGCTTGTGGAGTGCGTAAATAACTATCAGTTTTTACGTTATAATACAGGCTCGCCAATGTCAATATGCTTTTCACCATCAGTGAATGCATATTCGAGAATCAGAAATAACGAGAACGAATGCGCCCTTGTCTGGTGCGAACGTAAGCCTGACACCGGCGACTCGACGAACATTGATATTATCTATACAAGGCTTAAATATGAAGGGGCAGCGTTTAGCAACTATGTTCCTCCTGTTGTCACTGATATTTATAAGGGAAGATACCCGTTGCTTAATGCATCGAATAATATGTACTGTATAAGCAGGGGCCTCGGGTCTCACCGTTATATTGCTTCAAGTGCATTTCCGACTGTTTACAGGGGAGTAGAGCATTACACCGACAACACGAGCATACCTGAAGGATCATTCACGGCAGACTACGTGGTATGGCAGGGAGTTGACAATAGGATAAACAGCAGCAGCAACTTGTTTATAGCTCCTGTTATCAGCAACATGGTTACCGGCGAGACAAAGGTTTCTGAAATATCGAGCTATCAGATGACGGCATCCTCTATAAGCAATCCGAATATTGCTCAGGGCACTCTCAGAAGGCTGAACGACACAGTCACAACATATAAGAACAATCCTGAAGTATATAATCTCAATTTTGAGAGTCTTTTGGGTGGGCAGGGTATATGGCAGGTTAAAGGTGACTATCTAAGTAAAATCAATAAAATGGATACAATAATAAGAGACTACGATAATGCAGCCTTCTCAACCAGGATTATGCAGGGGGTTGGTTTGCCGCATTTAGCAAGGCTTCCATTTGTAAGCGAAAATACAGATAATGAATATGAAAGAAGGATAACCCAAAAGACAAATCCAAGCGGCATCGACCACCTGATCGGTTCTTCGTATATTGACATGTCACTCGGCAGCACTGATACAAGTTACGTTCAGATGCCGATATTTGGTGCAACAATGGATTCACTGCTCACAGCGTACTCATTCCCTGTGATCAAATCAAGCACCGGTTCTTCTTTCATGGTAAGGCCAATTTTGGGGGCCAATACGGAATTTGGGCCGTCAGTGCCCGATTCTATGTTCTCAAATTGGTTTAATATTGAAGATAATTCGACTATGAGTGTTTCTTCGATAGGCATGCCCGGTATCATGAATTTGTTTATTGAGTATAAGACAACAAGAGCACGCCGATTGATAATATTCCCAAATTTGACAGGTGCTCTTTCAGGTAACACGATTTCACTGATTAACGGCCAAAACCGTGAATTCAGATTTGTTTGGACCAAATTACCGCAAGCAAGCATATATCATTCCGTGGTATTGGATCTTCCCAAAAATGGCATGGTCATGCCGGGGCAAATATCACTAAAAACAAGCGCTGAGAATGCATTGGGGGCGATTATTGATCTTGGCAGTTACAAGAATAATGAGCCTGGAATATATACGAACACGCTTAGCGTTAATATAAGCCCGAATCCGGCAAAAGAAGAGGTGTTTGTTACGTCAAATCTTGACACGAAGGACAATAATCATAAACTTATTGATATAGTGCTTTATACTCCAACAGGGGAAGCAATTTGGTCGGGAAATGTAAAGTCCGGCGAAACGGTTCGTCTGTCGGTCGGTAATCTGTTGCAGGGCGCATACTTTATTCGCTGCGCGGCAAAAGACATAACAGGCGAAATATCACCGGTTGTAAAGCCGATAATGATCGTTAGATAGCACTAAGAATATTTGCTGATGATTATCATGGGCCGCCTTCAGGGGGCCCTGTTGTATATACACGATTGAACGGATCTATGGTGGAGATTTGGGGGGCAAAGCGACTTCAAAGCATATTGCTATGTCGTAAGTCTGATAAAATTTTATCCCGGAGCTATTTGTTATTCTTCTGGCTCCGCATTAGTCTTGAATTTACATCGTTATTTTTCACTTTTTCCGGCTCCCTGCCTTATCTAATTGGAAATTACTGAAAAAGTCAACTAGTTGGATTTCTTAATCATTTGCTATTTTGCTTTATAAGTTCATAAGCTTCTTTCATACCAAGTTCCCCAGCTTTATTCCAATCTTTTAAAGCGCCAACATTATCGCCAATATCAGATTTAACTGTTCCTCTATCGTAATAAGCAAAAGCATATTCGGGATTAATCTCTAGTGCTTTGTTGAAATCCTGAATTGCACTATTATTATCGCCAAGATTATATTTAGCTTTACCTCGTTCAACATAAGCCAAAACATATTCGGGATTAATCTCTAGTGCTTTGTTGAAATCCTGAATTGCACCATTGTTGTCGCCAATATCAGATTTTGTCATACCCCGATTTAAATATATTCTGCTATAAACGGGATTAATCTCTAGTGCTTTGTTGAAATCCCAAATTGCACCATTGTTGTCGCCAAGTTCGGATTTAGCTATACCCCGATTTAGATATGCTTCAACATATTTAGGTTTAATCTCAAGAGCCTTGTTATAATCCTGAATTGCACCATTGTTGTCGCCTAGTTCAATTTTAGATATACCTCTATTTACATAAGCTCCAGCATATTTGGGATCAATCTCCAGCGCCTTATTATAATCCTGAATTGCTCCATTATTATCACCAAGTTCAGATTTGGATATACCTCTATTTACATAGGCCTTAGCATTTTCAGGATAAATATTCAGAGCCTTGTTAAAATCCCGAATAGCACCACTATTATTGCCAATTGTGGATTTAGTTATACCACGATTGACATAAGCATTTGCATAGTCAGGGTCAATCTCTAAAGCCTCGCTGAAATCCTGAATTGCACCAATGTTGTCGCCAAGATTATATTTAGCTTTACCTCTATATGAATAAGCCACCTCATCTTCAGGGTCAATCTCTAAAGCCTTGTTGAAATCCTGAATTGCACCATTGTAATCGCCGAGATCGAATTTAGACTTACCTCTATTAAAGTATTCCCCATCAGTTTGTCTCCCACAACTTATATTAAAGACAAGCAATGTAATGAGAAAATAAACTGTCTTCATACAAGACTCCAAATAAATAAAGGATACATCTTACTCTATTCGCTTCCAAACCTTCTTCCATTTCCCCAAAACAAGCCGTTTTCAGCCACACTGTCGTGTGTTTTCCTTTTTTTTTGTAAATCCCTCTTCATCCCCACATTTTTCCTCCTCCTGATCTCCATCAGTTCTGAATTGCAAATCGTAGTTTATAATGAAGTCAATTTCCCTCTCTTTCTGCCTCGTCCTTCCTTGGTCTTGCCCAATTGCAATATCTGTGCGTCAAACGCGCGTTTTCAGGAATTGTCTGCCCGCCATTCCAGTACTGGTGTATGTGATCGACGGCTGAGTCGTCTATGCTCTGCACGTGCTGTCCGCATATCGAACATGTTGGATCATTCCGGTATAGTTCCTGTTTAAGGTTGAACGAAAAGCAGCGGGGCTCCTTTTCGTTTGTGCCAATAATTTTATCCAGAGTGCCGCGCCATAGATCGAATCTCTTGGTTACAGCCTGGGTCGAGCTTGTCGAGAGCTCTATCGAATCGATAAACTCCTCGTTTGTAGTCATCAAATCGATGAAGGCTTCTCGGATTGAATCAAGATGTTGATAAACCCGGTTCTTGTCTGCTTTGGCAAATGTGTACATTAATATATCGTATAGTGATGTATTGAATTTTTTCGATTCCCAGTAGCCGTTCTTTTGTTGGGGTGTACCTCTATAGAACCTTTTAAACGCTCGCGTACCGAGTAGCGATTTGATTATCGAGACGCTTTGCTTGAAGGCTTCCTTAAGCTCTTTTTTGTCTTTGTCTGATATTGTCTGGTATCGCTCCATGTCCTTGTTCAAGAACTGCTTGATAGTTGGCCTATAATTCAAGTATGTCGCGTGGTAGAATGCCGCAAATCTTAACACCAATTCAATGTCCTTCATCCTTTTGTCTGGATTTGCCAGGCCAATTAGCTCTCTGAAATCAGGATGTGCGGATAGTTCTTTCAATAGCTCATTATAATTACCTCTATATATGCAATTCCTCAGCTCCTGTTCGTTCAAAGACACAGATCCGGTGTTCAGCCTCTCGAATATCTCGAATTTCAGGTTTGAGTCTGATTCCTTGAGGAAGGTTATTGTCCTTATCTCATAGTATCTTATCTGATCCTGAAGCGCCTCGGGAAGCTCCGAGAAAGTTCTCTTATTCAAATCCTTGAATACTTTCAGGCCAGTCAGCCTGAATTCTTTGCCGTCGGGGAATTGGCCGTCAATAAATGATATGAAAGACGTCAGGCGTTGCTGTCCGTCGATAACGTACTCTTTCCCATCCTTTTCCTGCGAGAGGTATATTACCGGGAGAGGAATCCTCAGCAGCGCCGATTCTATCAATCGGCTTGACTTCTTGGTGTCCCATACGAAATGCCTTTGGAAGTCCGGTTGAATTATCAACCGTTTTCTTTTGTGCTTCGAGTGCAGCGATTCTATTTCCGGGTCTGACTGGGCCGTGAATATTCGGTTGTTTTCGCAGCCGCTTTCAGCAGAGAGCTCTTCCTCCGCGCCCTCCTCAAATTCAATTTCATCATATTCTTCTGATAGCTCTGCCATTTTTGTCCCTTTTATGTTATTATATGCTTCATTGCATTATATATTATCTGCCGGCAGCCGGCTTTATCAGTCCATTATTTTTGCTTGCTCTGCCGAGTGCCTGTTAGTTCACTCCTCTTCATCGCTGCCCTTGCCCATGCGGTATTTTATGTCGTAGTTGATGATGAAGTCCAGCTCCGCTTGCGTGAAGCCGTAGTGCACGGCAAGAACGCTGTCTATCTCGTCTATGATGGACTTGGATAGCTTTGGATAATACTCATCATATTCTACTTTCCCTGTTGTTTTATAGTTTGCATTTTTTCTCTTTTTATTAGTTTGATAACTGCGCATTAATTCTGCCACATTAGCACTTATCTCAGAATAAATTTTGATATTTACAATATCTAATGTTATTGGGAAGTTTTCAACTTCCCTCAAATTTAAATGCCTACAATCTGACAACGTAATAAACCATATGTAGAATAACGAGCTATTCATTATTGCGGTAATCATATGCTTGTTATTGGTATCTAAAGATTTTATGGATTTTATCTGATTAGATGCTTTTTCACCATCTTTCTCGTTGCAAAAATATGGTACTTTGTCTGTTGCTCTAATCCAATACTGGGGTGCATTATGGTAATAAATGAATTTGGTTCCCTTTAAGAATAGCTTCAACTTTTTTTGCAAAATCAATTTACTGATAATATTATTTTGCGCCAAATCTGCTGTTTTTAATATACTACCTTCTATTTGAAAATGGTTGGTGTTATAATATAACAATTCAAATAGTCTATCTCTAATTTCAGTATGCCACCTATTATACTTTGTCGTGAATATGCCTGGTTCGATAATACCATTTTTTGATGATATGAATATTGTAGCTCTAATATGCTCCAAATTTTCAAATAATTTTCCGGGCCTATCATCATATGTTGAAAAATAATTTGATTTATATTGGTTTTTAAGATGATTTTGAAGGGGGCTCATTCCATCTGTACATACAATAGGCAATTGCACTATCATACCTATATAGCCATTTTTATTTATTATACCAGAACATTTTTCTACCACATACGCATACAAGTTCCCGCAACTCTCAGTCTTATATGCTTTTATGGTATATTGAGCCTTTACTTCGCGATACTTCACATACGGCGGGTTCCCTATAATCACGTCGAAGCCGCCGTGCATCGATACCGTCTCGTAGAACTCGAAGAACCAGTGAAACGGGCGATGCGCGGCACGCCAGCCCTCGTATTCTTCTTCCTTCTCCGTGTCTATGCCGTAAGTGTATTTTGCCAGGGCCTTGTCGCTCATCCCGGCCAGCTCTGCCATTAACTTCTTTATCACGGCCTTCAGCTGCTTCATTTCGAGCGTGTGTCCGTCGTTCTCCTGGTTTTTCCTGAAGTGCTCCAGCTCGATTGCAATTTCGCCGCAGCGATTCAGCAGCCTTTTCGTGAATTCCGGATCGAAATCGGTCCTCCCGTTGCTCAGGGACTTTTGCAGGTCGTCGATGGAGGTGTATCCCACGAGAGTGTTGCCGGATTTTATATTGAAGTCGATGTCGGGCAGAGGTTCCAGGTTCAGGTTCGGCTTTTCGTAGTCCGGCTCCACAGTGGCCACGAGCTTCAGGAAGAGCCTCAGCTTTGCAATCTCGATGGCCTCGTTCATTATATCGACGCCGAAGAGGTTGTGCAGTATGATCTGCTTATAGATAAAGTATTTTTTGTTTTCGGCGCTGTGCCCGTTTTTTATCTCGCCGAGCACACGGCTGAATAGCGGGAAGTCTCCCGAGCGGGCAAAGTCGTCCATCCTGTCCAGGCAGGCCT
>CAZIHB010000067.1:0-8782 GCA_964538535.1 uncultured Hyphomicrobiales bacterium
GGCCGGAGATCATGTCCAAATACTATGGAGAGAGCGAGCAGAGGCTGAGAGAGAGCGAGGCCACACTCCGCGCATTTTTCGATGCAAGCTCCGAGGGGATGCTCGTCGTCGATAGGGACGGCAAGATACTGAAGGCCAACGAACAGCTTGAGAAGCAGCTTGGCGCCGTGTTCCGCGGTGCGGAGGACCTGAGGCTCGAGGATATTATACCCGAGCCGGGCAAGTCCGAGATACTCGGCCATTTTAGCGACACTGTCGAGAGCGGGCGCCTGAGCATATTCGAGAATCAGAGGAACAACAAGTGGTTTATTAATCAAATTGCCCCTATATTCGACAGCCGCGGCACAGTCGAGAAAATAGCGATCCTGTCATTCGATATAACCGGCAGAAAGAACCTCGAGACGGCTCTTTACGCCAGCGAGCAGCGATTCAGAAGCATATTCGAGATGGCTTATACCGGCATAATGATATGGGATATCGACGGGAAAATTATCATGTCCAATCCCGCACTCTCTTTCATCAACGGCTACAGCATGGAAGAATTGAGGGGGATGGACGTATTCAGCATCACACACCCGGACGACCTGGAAGAGGACTTCAACGTGATGCAGCTCGTCAGGAGCGGCAAAATAGATAAATACGTCCGCGAGAAAAGAATAATCACCAAGGAAGGGCGGACGATCTGGGTGGAATCCACGGTGTCATTCGTGGCAGATTATCACAATAGCGAGTCTTACCTTATCTCGGTTGTGAAGGATGTCACGGAATCGAAATTGTGGCTGTCCATGATGCAGGACACGAAGGAATACTACAGCCTTATACTCAACAATCTGCCTGAACTCATATTAATAATCGATGAGGGCGGGCGCTGCGTTGAAGCATTCTTCTCGGATAACCTAAAGCCCGCCGACTACCCCGAGAGCCTGAAAGGCCTGGGCCTGCACGAGATATTCCCCGAAGAGCTGCAGGAAGATCTGAACCAGACTCTGAAGAACACTTTGGCCTGCAACGACCTGCAGACAATCGAATTCTGCATGGAGCTGAATTCCGGGCCAATCTGGTGCGAGGCCAGGTGCGTGCCTTTCTCGCAGGATATAGACGGCAAAAAGTCAATCCTTTTCGTGATGCACGACATCACCGAAAAAATGAAATACGAGCAGAAATTGAAGGACCTGAACAACACCAAGGACAAGTTCTTCTCGATAATTGCCCACGACCTTAAGAACCCGTTCAGCGCGCTGCTGGGATATTCAAAAATACTTCAGGAGGATCTGGACAGGCTCGACAAGGATGATGTGACGGAGGTGGCGGGAATAATAAGGAGCTCGTCCGAAATTGCATATGAATTGCTTGAGAACCTGCTCGTGTGGTCGAGATCCCAGACGGGGAGGATAGATTTCAATCCTGACGAGACGGACCTGAGCCTGCTTGTGAACAATAATATGAAACTGGTGCTGCCCCAGGCCGCGAAGAAAAATATCGAGATAGAGTCTCACTGCACTCCGCTCACGATGGTGGTGGCCGATGCGAACATGATCAGCACAGTGCTTAGGAATTTGCTGACTAACGCGATAAAATTCACGAACCAGGGCGGCAGGATCACGATCAGAGTGAAAAGGCATGGCAGCGCCGTGGAAGTCTCGGTGGCAGACAGCGGCGTAGGAATGACTGCCGAGGACTGCCAAAAAATATTCAGGATTGACTCCAAGCACACTACTGCAGGCACGGCGGATGAGAAAGGCACAGGGCTTGGTTTGATCTTGTGCAAGGAGTTCATAACAAAGCACGGCGGCACGATAAAGGTGATGAGCGAGCCCGGGAAGGGGAGCACGTTCACTTTCACTATACCCGCGATTTCCTGATTGCAGGAATATTCTGTCAATACGAAGAGATTAAGATGGCCTTGCCGCGCGTTTTGCCGCCTGAGGCCACGTGAAGATAATAAAGGCCGGCGGGCAGGCCCGCGGCGTTAATATAGGTCGCAGTGCCGGCAAGGATCGAGGCCTCGCCCTCGAGCACCTGCCTGCCGTTTATGTCATAGAGCGTAATACTTGCGGCCGGCAGTTCCTCGCCCGATTCAATCACAAGGGATGAACCCGAGTAACAGGCATTGAAAGTTGAATATCTGTCGTCCTTCACATTGCTTGCCGAGAGCGCGGCATCGGGGGTGAAGACGCTTCCCGCCGGAGTGATGGCCTTCAGGCTGACTGAAGACGGTGAAGCAATGCTCCCGCCCGAGTATATAACATAAACCGGGGTGGACTCGCCGGGATAGGTGACCGAATTATCGAGAGAGCCGAGGAAAAAATCGGCTGTTTTATTTTCGTGGCTAATATTATACAGCAGAATCCTGCTCTGGCTGTTATAAGCATCTCCACGGGCGAAGCCAAGCACTTCAGGCATGAGGCCGTCCCAGGAAAGAGTGCCGCTTATGGCCGTCCAGGGCCGGCCGGAGCGTACGGCAAGTCCCGATCTGATCCCGCCCTCAGGTGCCGGCATATCGAGTATTTCCGCGTTGACTCCGGGCTTTATTATTCCTGACTTTTTCACTTCATGCATTTTGCCGATGTTGTAGTCCACGATGAGCATGTCCGACATCGTCACGTCGCCGTTGCCATCGCAATCGGCATAGGTGGCGTCGGCAGTATCCCAGGCAAGGACGCGCTGTGGAGTCCAGAGAGTGCTGGGGGAGGGGCGCTTGAAGCTTCGCATGGATTTAGTAGCCGGGCCGGTGCCGAGATAAACCATGATCTGTGCAAAATCGAGATGGTCAACTTCACCGCTGTTATCTGCATCGCCGGGCCATACATCGACGAAGGAATGAATGTTGAACGTGATGGCGGGCGCATCGAGGGATACTTTCTGCGCCGTGCTGTCCTTGAAAATCGTTGCCACGGGGGTTATGAAGCTGAAAGTTATATCTGCATCGTCCGGGGCGGTCTGCAGCACGGTGAACTCGAGATGTATGACCTTCGGGTTGGAGATGCCGCCGTGTTCGAGCGGTATTCCGGTGCCGACGCCGACGGTCAGCCTGCCGTTGCCCGCGGCGGTGTCAACCGTCGAGATGACGTAAGCCTGGCCGAGGCTTCCAAGATTGCCGATCTTCCACTGCGAGAACCTGACGTATCGGGTCTGGTCGAAGCTTAGCTCGAATGCCACGCCGTTGCAGGCATCCACGCCTTCGGCATAGACGTCGAAGCCGAAATTGTAAGTGGCAGTGATGAAATCCTTTCTGGAAGAATCCACGTCGGTCCTCACAATTTTAAGGCTTTGCGCCCTTAGTGGGGCAATTGCCGCCAAGAGAGCAATAACGAGGCAGTATGTCAGTCTTTTCATTGTCACCGCAATAAATAATCGGGCAAATTCCTACATTCAATTTGTTTATAGCAAGCATCGTGCCAAGAGGCACGCCATAGGCGGGCGGGCAGCCGAAACATTTTTCTTCATTTATGATCATGGCACCCCGAAAAATTCCGAAAATTTATTCCGGCATTTCATATCTGAAAGAGACAGCGAAGCTCGTTATATATTTTCCAACTTATAACGGGCTTGAAGGATTACAGCCGTTTAGCCCGAACCGGCGAAATACGCTGATAAACAAAAATTTACGCACGGCATTAAATTAATTTCGCTTTTCGCAGGGCGGAAATTATTTCGTAAATTATATAATGGATTTTTGTATGGATTCTAAAACTATTATTTGTTGAATATAAGAAACGGACACGAGCCAATGAGCGTGAGAGTAAGATTCGCACCATCGCCGACAGGCTATCTGCACGTGGGCGGGCTGCGCACGGCACTTTATAACTATTTATTTGCAAAGCATCATGGCGGCCAGTGCATACTTAGAATAGAAGACACGGACAGGACGAGATTTGTTGAGAATGCCCAGGAGAATCTGATTGAATCCCTCAGCTGGGCGGGAATCGAATTCGACGAGAGCCCCGTGAAGGGCGGCGAGTACGGGCCATACATCCAGAGCGAGAGATTCGATCTTTATAAATCATACGGCAGGCAGCTTATCGAGAACGGCACGGCCTACTATGCATTCGACACTGCCGAAGAACTTGAAGCCATGCGCGAACGCCAGCAGAAGGCAGGCATTGCCCCCAAGTACGACCGCTCCTCCATGAGGAACCAATACACGCTCGGGGCAGAGGAAACAAAGCGCCTGATCGAGTCCGGCGCGGAATACGTGGTCAGGATGAAAGTGCCCCTGACATCGGAAATCAGATTCAGCGATATAATCCGCGGCGATGTCGTCGTGCACGGAAAGGACGTGGATGACCAGATCCTGCTGAAGAGCGACGGATTCCCGACTTATCACCTTGCCAACGTGGTGGACGACCACATGATGAAAATAACCCACGTCATCCGCGGTGAAGAATGGCTGCCCTCCACGCCGAAGCATGCTCTGCTCTACGAGGCATTCGGCTGGGAGTGCCCGAAATTCGCTCACCTGCCCTTGCTGCTCAACGAGAAGAAAGCGAAATTGAGCAAGCGCCATGGCGATGTGGCTGTCGAGGATTTCAGGGCGAAGGGATACTTTAAAGATGCTTTTGTCAACTTCATAGCTCTCCTGGGCTGGAATCCGACGGCCGACAGGGAAATCTTCACGATGGAAGAGCTTATAGAATACTTCTCGCTCGAGAAGGTGAACAAGGCGGGCGCCGTGTTCGACACGAAGAAGCTTGAATGGATGAACGCCCAGTACCTCAGGTCGAAACCACTGGCCGAGCTTGCCGAAATGCTCCGCCCGGTGGCTGAGGAGCACGGCTGGAAGGGATTCAGCGACAGTTATCTCATGGACGTCGTCGGCCTGCTGCGCGAAAGAATCAGCTTCGTGAAGGATGTGGCTGATTTCGCTCCATACATGTTCGGCAAGCCCCCGTATTACGAGGAAACTTACATTGCCAAGCACTGGAAAGACAACACTGAGGGCATGGTAAGGCCGCTTATCGAGCTCTTCAGGGCAGCGAAAGACTTCAGCCACGAGACAACCCATGCCATAACCCAGGCTTACGTGGAAGAAAACGGCCTGAAACTGCGCGACGTTATCCATCCGCTTCGCCTGATGGTGACCGGCAGGTCGGTTGGCGCCGGAATGTTCGAGACGATGGAAGTGCTCGGCAAAGAAGAGTGCATAGATCGGATGGAGCTGTTCCTGAGCAAGAAGAAATTGGGCGAATTATAGTTTCCCCGGGCGGTGATGTTACTGCCGGGAAAACAGCCTTTGTGAAAAGTCCCGATTTTGGGGAAGATATATTCAACCGTCATTCCCGCGCAAGCGGGAATCTATTGAATTACAAGTGCTTACAGACCTCCGCCTTCGCGGAGATGACAACGGGAAAGGGTTGGTGCTTCTCTTTTTACACGGGCACGAAATCGGGAGGCATTTTTGTACGCCGGGGCGCGCTGCTGCCCGATGAAGGGGGCAACGCGGCCGTGGCGGGCATGGGGCAGGGATCGATTGATAAACACATTTGGAAAATTTATAAAACAATCAATCAGTCCGCCGCGGGAGTGCCGCCCATGAAAAACACGGAATCATTGATTTTAAGGCGCGGACAAAGATGAAGAACATTAAAGCTTATATTGCGTTATTCGGCATAATGTTTTTTCTGGCGGGATGCTCGCACGCGGGCGTCGCGCCAAAGGCCACTCCCCCGCCCTGCTCGGGCGAGAAGATGAAGAACTTCGTCCTGACCTGGGGCGACGAGAGCAGAACGGAAGGAATGACCACGGCGTACAGGCTGGATTACCTCGGCAGGCTGTCCTTTCACGTGAAGGAAAAAGGCCGGAAGGAAAAGTCGGAGGAAATCAGAGTTGTGGAGGCTGACAGTTACTGCAACATAGTCACGAAAACAAGGAACACCTTACTCGCGGTGCAGGTGCTGAACGAGCCGGGCGACAAGACAAGGTTCGTTCAATACAGCGATCCGGGCAGGAATATAGATATGAGAGTGGTGTGGAATCCTGAATTTAAAACCTCGGGAAGCGAGAAATTCAGGGCCCTATATGATTCACTTCAGGCGATCGTCGAGGCTGCCATGAGGAAATAACAACGCGCAGGCGGTTGCTTTGGAGAAGCAGGCACAGATAGCGCGCGTTGATAGCCGAGGGCAGGAAAAGGTGAGATTTTTAAGCAGGAAGCCATTATGAAAGTAGTTATTATTGATGATAATCCCGAGTTTGGTTCCACGATTGCCGATATCGTCAAGTCGTTCGGTTTCGAAGCCGAGATGCTGCACGAGCCGCACGAGGCCATGGCATACATGGAGAAGCACAACCGCTCGGCAGGCATAGTACTTCTGGATATCGAGTTCGGACCCGGGGCCGACATGGACGGGCTTGACTTGCTCGAGCATTTCAGGAGGAATTATTCCTCGGTGCCCGTCGTGATGATATCGGGCAAGGGTACAATTGAATCGGCAGTCAGGGCAACCAAGCTGGGGGCCGTTAATTTCATTGAGAAGAGCATAGTCAGCAAAGATAAAATAAAAGAAGTGCTCGACAGTTCGCTAAGCCGAATGAACCCCGAGGGCGAGGCCGGCGATATCGTCAAGTTCCTCAACTCGCAGGGGATCATAGGCAAGAGCAAGCCGATCATCGAAATCGGGGATAATATAATCAGGTATGGCAGGACAGACCTGAACGTGCTTATAACAGGAGAAACCGGCACGGGCAAGAAACTCGTGGCTCGTGCGCTTCACGCGGTGAGCCGCAGGGCCAAGAGCTCCTTCGTCACGGTCGATATACCTAACATACCGAAGGAGCTTTTCCAGAGCGAGCTTTTCGGGCATTACAAGGGATCGTTCTCGGGGGCGACCGAAACCAAGAAAGGCCTCTTTCACGAGGCGCACAAGGGCACGATGTTCCTTGATGAGATCGGCGACCTCTCACCCGATCTGCAGGCGAACTTGTTCATCCCGATCGAGGAAAAAGTGGTTCGGCGCGTCGGGTCGGTCCAGAGCGAGGAAGTTGATGTCCGGTTCATCTCTGCAACCGACAAGGACCTCGTGAAGGCAATGAAAGAGGGCAAGTTCCGCGAACAGCTCTATCACAGGCTTCGTGAGTGCGAGATTCATATCCCCGCGCTCGCGCGCAGGCGTGACGATATACCCGTGATAATAGACTTCTACGTCAACCGGCACAACAACGATTTTGACGACTCCAAGTATTTTTCACCCTCGGCCGTGGAGTTCATGCAGGAACAGAGGTGGCAGGGGAACGTCAGGGAGCTTTCAAGCGTTGTGAGGGTGGTGCTGCAGACGGTGCAGAACCAGCAGATAGAGGTGGCGGACCTTCACCGCGTGATGGTAGGGAACTCGTTCAGCCAGCCCGGCGATGCAGGCGTGCAATATTTCCTGAATGACAGGACGCTGAAGGAAGACCTGGCGGAAGTGGATAAGAAGAAAATCGAGGCCACGCTGAAGGTGAGCAACGGCAACGTGAGCAAGAGCGCGGCAGTGCTTGGCATCAGCCGCGAAACGCTGCACAACAAGATACGCCGCTACGGGATCAACGTGCAGACATTCAGGGTAAGGAAATGAGTGCCGCCGGCAAGGATTTTTATGAAAAAGTCTTCGAGCTGGTGCGTCAGATACCTCCCGGCAAGGTTACCACTTATGGCATAATAGCCGAGCACGCGGGCATGAGGTCATCAGCGAGGACTGTGGGGTGGGCGCTGAACTCCGCCAGAAATGACCTGAGCATACCTTATCACCGCGTGGTGAACCGCAACGGGATGCTGACGGGGGCCAGGCATTTTGCCACTCCGACGCTGATGAGGGAACTTCTGGAAAGCGAAGGCGTGAAGTTCGAGGGCGATGCCGTTATAATGGCCGGCCATCTATGGCGGCCGGGCGAGGATGACTCCATGCCCCGTGGCCCCGTGGCTGCGAAAGAAAATAGTTGAATTACGGCGAGATTATCTCAGCCCGCGAGTCAAAGCGGCGGATATTGCCGGCGCGAAATTAAAACAAGGCGGAGCAAGGCACCGCGGCACGAAACCATGGATGAAACAATAAAAGAAGATATTAGGAATTATACTCTTCCCGGCCTGGAACGCGAGTTCGAGCGGGCGGGAATACCGAGATACCGCGCCGGGCAGGTGTTTCACTGCCTGCACGCGGAGCGCAAGTCTGCTTTCGACGAGATGCAGACGCTTCCGAAAGGCCTCAGGGAGAGCCTTGCATCCGGGTTCACGCTCAGGAGCTTCGAGTCGATAGGCACGCGGCAATCATCCGACGGGTCAATAAAATTTCTGATGGGCCTGGCTGATGGCAACAGCATAGAGGCGGTTTTCATGCCCCATGCCGACATAGAGACCGGCGAGCGCGACAGGGTGACGCTGTGCGTCTCGACCATGGCGGGATGCCCGGCGGGCTGCGTCTTCTGCGCGACCGGAGCACTCGGCTTCAGGCGCAGTCTCGAGACATACGAGATAGTCGGCCAGCTGGAAGCGGCAGAAAAAGTGACCGGCGCAAAAATCTCGAACATCGTGCTGATGGGCATGGGCGAACCCCTTTTAAACTACGGCAACGTGGCGAAAGCACTCAATATATTCACCGATCCGAAAAGCAGGATTGTCTCGAGGCGGAGGATCACTCTTTCCACGGTCGGAGTGCCGCCGAAGATAAAGCAGCTGGCCGGGGAGGAGATGGTCTTTCCCTTCCTGGGCCTTTTGCTCTACGAAGCCCGCACCATGTGGCGCATCGCCGCGGGCGAGGCCGGCGACATCCGCCTGCCGCCCTTCGTCCTGCAGAAAAAGCAGGCCATT
>CAZIHB010000068.1:0-8763 GCA_964538535.1 uncultured Hyphomicrobiales bacterium
GCTTGGAAGGCTGATGCTCTACCAACTGAGCTACTCCCGCTTGTAAGACATTTCTTAAAGACATTTGTGGGCAGGGAAGGATTCGAACCTCCGTAGGGCGTTGCCCAACAGATTTACAGTCTGTCCCGGTTAACCACTTCGGTACCTGCCCGCATTTGCAGGATTCAAAAATAAGCATTTTTTAAATCCCGGCAAAGCCTTTTTTAAAACTTTCTTTTTTTATTTTTTCAAAGAGCTTTCTTTCTCTATTTCCCTCCCGTTCTCACGGAGAAAAGCAAATATAGGGCAGCTGCCGCATATATGCAATTATTTTTTTCTCCTTTGCCGGAATTATTCGTCATTTCTGCCGGCCGGCCGGCGTGGCGGCAGCGCTTAACAACGTTATATGATAGATTGTTAGAGCTGCAGCACCCGTGCTGCCGCAGCACAAAAAAAAATCGGGCATTCCCGCAGGCGCCCGATTTTTTTTCTGAATGCAGTCATTTCTGCAGGCCGTCATCTCGGATCAAAGTAAAACGGCAGTGCGGCCACGGCCTTTTCCCGCGACGATATCCTGGCAATGTTGGCAAAATATATCACCTGGCGGCGCAATTCCTCCGGCAGAAGCGTCCAGCCTGCTATCAGGGTGCTGCGCTCGATGCCGAGTGTCTTGGCCATCTCCGCCTCTGTGTCTTCATCCTCATCACTCGTGAAATACTTCATGAAGGACTCGAACTCGTCGGCAACTCTCGGGAAGGACCTGATTATCACTTTCTTCCATTCCGGCACTCCCAGCCTCCTTTTTGCAAGGTTTATGGCTGTCTGGATCCCGCCAAGTGTATCCACGAGGCCCAGCCTCTTGGCGTCAGTGCCGAGCCACACCCGGCCCTTGGCCATGGTGCGTACTTCTTCCACGCTCATGTGCCGGCTGGCTGCCACCTTGCCGAGGAACCTGAAGTACATGTTTTTTGTCATGCCGTAAAGCTGTGTGATATCCTTCTCGCTGTAGGGATACATACCGTTCAGGAACTGTGCGGCAGGCGAAGCCGAAACTGTGTCGGCACTCAGGCCCAGCTTGCCCATCAGCCCGGAGAAATTCGGGATGGCAAGTATGACGCCGATCGACCCGGTTATTGTGGCCGGGTGCGCCACTATGGTGTCGCAGGCCATGGCCATGTAGTAGCCGCCCGAGGCCGCGACGTCGCTCATCGATGCATATACGGGTTTTACTTTCTTTGTCTTGATTATCTCCTGCCAGATCTCGTCGGAACCCGTCACGGCACCGCCGGGGCTGTCAATCCTGATTATTATAGCCTTGACTTTCTTGTCTTCCCTGGCTTTGCGGAGATTTTTCACGAAATCGCCCGAGCGGATTGAAATATCTTCGTCGAATGGATTCTTGGGCGCCAGCCCGGAGCTGATGGCACCGACACCGTTAATTATCGCTATCTGAACGTTGCTGTCGTACGTATCATCGTCGCCCTGAGCCGTGCAGACATAGCTGTTTATGTTGATCTTGTTCAGTTTTGCTTCCTGGCGGCGCTTTCCTGATTTTTTCTGATCATGCAGGTTGGGATATACTTTCCCGAGCAGAAAATCATCCATGTCGCTTTCAATCATGCACCCGTCGATCAGTCCGAGCGCTTTCAGAGTGTCAGTGGTATAAACGCCGCGCTGCAGAGCGCCGAGCACGCTTTTTTCCTCTATCCTGCGCGCGGCTGCCACCGAGCGCACGAACTCCGCCTGCCTCTGGTCTATCATCACCTCGAGCTGCTTCCTTGCCGAATCGCTGAATCCAGTGCGGGAATACATCTCGCCAGCGGATTTGAAATCTTCGAAGCCTATCACTCGGAAATTTACGCCAATCTTATCAAAAAAGCCCTTGAAGAACAGTGCCGAAGCTCCGAAACCGTTGAACTCGAGCATACTCTCCGCGGGCATGAAAATTGAATCGGCGGCGAGGCAATTATTATAGGTCATCTCGTTGCCCGACTCGATGAAGGCATAGATGAACTTGCCCGATTTTTTGAAATCAAGCAGTGCTTCCCTGATCTCATCGCTTTTCACCTGCCCCGGCCCCTTCAGTCCGGGCTTGAGGTAAATGCCTTTTATCTTGGGGTCATCCTTGGCGCGTCGGATTCCCGTCAGTATGTCGAGAAAGGAGGCCTTTCTCTGCTCGCCCGATATGATGGAAATAAGGCTCGACTTCGTGTATTCCTGGTAATTGTCGAAATTGATCACGAGCACGCTGTTTTCCTTCACGTCGATCTTTTTCGAGGCGAAAATCCTCGCCCCGGCCATGCTGAACATGACCAGCCCGAAGACGGCGACCACCACGACGAGCAGTCCAATAATCAGCAAAGGAATCCACCAGTTCGATTTTTTCTTCCTCACGTTGAAATACTGCGGGGGATACGAGTGCATCTCCTGCCTGCTGCCGGTATTTTCCGGTTTTTCATCGGCCATAACTTTCTCGCTGCTTTGTTGTTTTTAATTGAAACATCAATTTTACGAATTTAACGTATTTCCTTTGCCATGGTTTCGCGGATTTAAAATTTCTAATTGCCGCGGCATTTTTTATTTTCGGCCTTATGCCCCGATGCAATATTGCCCTGCCGGATATTTTTTTCGGCAGGGCAATATATATGACGATCCAATCGATTTTCTTATGATTTCTATTTTTCCATATTGACGAGCGCCTTGGCGAAAGACCTTCCGGCCAGCATGTTGTCGAGCTCGGCAGGAACGTCGTCCAGCGCGATTTCCCTTGCCATCAGCTCGAGCCTGTCGGGCTTGAGCGTGTCGGAAATAAGGTCCCATATCTCGAGCCTTTCCTTCATGGGTGTGTCCGCGGCTGCGATTCCGACGAGCCTTACGCCTCTTATGATAAAAGGAAAAATCGGCACGTTCAGCAGCGTGGAGTCGATCATCCCGCAATTTGCCACGATGCCCCTGTCCCAGATGGCCCTGAGCATGGTGGAAAGCGTAGTGCCGCCGACTGTGTCAATCCCGGCAATCCAGCGCTTGCTGAGCAGCCCCTTGGCACTCGTGTCGTTCAGTTCCGTCCTGCTTATCACTTCCGCGGCCCCGATCGACTTCAGGTAATCGGCACGTTCAGCCTTGCCTGTGGAAGCAGCCACCCTGTAGCCGGCTTTTGAAAGCATGGCCACGGCCATGGATCCGACGCCGCCGGTTGCGCCCGAGACGACCACGGGGGCCTTGTCCTTCGGCGTGCCAAGCCTGATTATCTCGTTTATGCCGATTGCCGCGGTGAAGCCCGCCGTGCCTATTATCATTGCTTCCCTCAGCGTGAGGCCGGCAGGCGGCAGCACGACCCACGACGCGGGGACGCTCACGTATTCCGACAGGCCGCCCGGCGTGTTCATGCCCAGGTCGTACCCGGTCACGATTACTTCCTCACCCCTTTTGAACAGGGAATTGCCCGAGCTCACGACAACGCCGGCGGAATCGATGCCGGGTGTGTGCGGGTACTTTTTCGTTATGCCCTTGTTGCCCGAGGCGGAAAGAGCATCCTTGTAGTTAAGGGTTGAATATTTAACTTTAACTAGCACCTCACCCGCGGGCAAATCAGATGTATTCCTAATCTTTACGGATTTCTTGAATTTGCCGTCAGCCGTTTCTTCGACGACAATGGCCCTGAAAGTAATATTATCCATTCTTTTCTCCTGATAAATACTCAAGACAAACAGTCGGCAAATTTAAGCCGATTTTTCAATATTTCGAGAGCAAATAAGTTGCTTCCGCCGAAGGAAAATATATAATATAATTATACCGATATTTATTTAGCGGCACAAACATAATTTTTTTAAATTTGCAGTCGATTTTTTGGCTTGCGAACTATATGTATTTCAAGATGTTTCACAAGCAGCGAAAACAAGTTCTTTATTTTCGTAATTTGCAAGGCTTAAATTGTGCGAAAATTCTTCATAGCTTTTTGGATTTTCGATCGATAAATTAATTGACTTTAGAAGGAAATCAGATATGCCGTTAAAATTCATCTCTGCCGAGGAGGCAGCCGGCCATATTAACAATAACGATGTCGTCGGTTTCAGTGGGTTCACGCCGGCGGGCGCCGCGAAATCCATTCCTGTCGCGATTGGCGAGCGCGCCATCGCTTTCCATGCCGAGGGCAAACCTTTTAAAATCGGCGTAATCACCGGCGCGTCCACGGGCGACTCGCTCGATGGCGCTCTCGCGAGGGCAGAGGCCGTGCTATTCCGCACTCCCTATCAGTCTAACAAGGACCTTCGCAAGCTTATCAATTCAGGCAAGGCCGATTATTTCGACACTCACCTTTCAGTCGTTGGCCAGAATATCCGCTACGGGTTCTATCCCAAAATCAACTGGGCGATTATCGAAGCCTCAGACGTGACGGAAAACGGCGAAATCGTGCTTACTACCGGAGTCGGAATATCACCTACAATCTGCAAGATGGCCGACAAAATTCTTATCGAGCTCAACAGCTATCACCCGAAGGCTCTTCGCGGCATTCACGATATATACGTGCCGCTCGATCCGCCGAACCGCCGCGAGATCCCGGTTTACTCACCCTCCGACAGGGCAGGCGCGGAAGTGATTAAAGTCGATCCTTCCAAAATTGTCGGTATTGTTGAAACTAATCACCCGGACGAGGTCAATCCCTTCACTCACCCTGACGAAACAACGATGAAAATCGGTCAGAATGTTGCAGATTTTCTTTCCGCCGAGCTCAAGGCCGGGAGAATTCCTTCTTCATTCCTGCCGCTTCAGTCGGGCGTGGGCAATATTGCCAATGCCGTTCTCGGCGCCCTCGGAGAGAGCAAGAACATTCCTGCTTTCCAGATGTACACCGAGGTTATTCAGGATTCCGTTATCGGCCTGATGCAGGAAGGCAGAATCAACTTCGCCAGCGGCTGCTCCCTGACCGTTTGCTCCGACGTTCTTAAAAACATATATTCCGATCTTGATTTCTTCCGCAAGAGGATCGTCCTCAGGCCCCAGGAAATTTCGAACAGCCCGGAAGTTGCGCGCAGGATCGGCATTATTTCGATCAATACCGCACTCGAGGTCGATCTCTTCGGAAACGTCAACAGTACTCAGGTGATGGGCCGCAACATGATGAACGGCATCGGCGGCAGCGGCGACTTCACGCGCAATGCCTATATTTCCATCTTCACTTGCCCCTCTGTTGCCAAGAAGGGTATGATCAGCGCCTTCGTTCCGATGGTTGCCCACCTTGACCACAGCGAGCACTCGGTGCAGGTCGTGATCACCGAGCTTGGCATCGCGGATCTGAGATGCAAATCGCCGAAGGAGAAAATGGACGCTATTATCAACAATTGCGTTCACCCGGACTATCGCGACATACTCCGCTCCTACGCGAACATCGCCGGCGGCGACTCGCACACCCCCACGACGCTTCGCGCCGCGTTCGGAATGCACCTTGCTTTCGAAAAGACTGGTGACATGCGCAATGTTAACTGGGCTGAATACATGTAAGCAGATTGCGCGGTATATTTCAAGAGGCCGTCTCTAAATCGGGACGGCCTCTTTTTTTATGAACTTCTCAATTTGGCTTCAGCTCTTTCAATTTCACCTCATTATTATTACCGGCAGCGCGATCATTCTGCTTCCGCCTTCAATTGTAATTATATATTCTCCCTCCGGCACACCGGTCAGGTCAATAATGGCCTCGTTTTCTCCTGCCGCTGCATTGTGCCGGCCCAGGCTGATGACTGTTTTTCCGGATATATCCGAAAGGCTGAGCTTGACATAAGCATCTTTCTCAATCGTGAAAAACACCTTCGCGTTTCCTTCTATCGGGTTAGGCACCACGCGTGCCGGCTTAATTGTGCCTGCGGCTTCTTCCACGCTGACATCTTTAATACCGCGCCCCTTCAGAATGCAGACCGGATCCGAGATGCTCCCTGCTCCGGAAACGAACTCGATGCTATCCTCGAAGATTCCCTCTTTATCAGGAGAAAAAGTAACAGTAAACTTCTCCGTGCTTCCATGATCAATAATTAGCGGGCTTGTTTCGGAAATATCTGCTATGTCCGCTTTAAATGCCGGATTGAGTGGACGTTTCACTCCCGTAATTTTTAACGCGGCCGAACCTTCATTTCTGATATGCACCTCAATTTTACTGCTTTCAGAACCGACCTTAACGCTGCCGAAATCGACGTCGCTTACGCTTATTACCTGCTTTCCGACTCTTGCCGCCAAAGGTATTTTCCACACGCTTATTTCGCAGCTGTCAGTTGCAAGGATTAGCGTGTCCATGGCCATGCCGTCCGTGTCAGCCTTGAAGAATATTCTTACGCCCCTTGTCTCGCCCACACTGAAGTCTTCATTTGTGTTCCATTTCACTTCTTTGCTGTATCCTGTCTCGATTTTGCTTTCTTCCGATGCAAGCTTGATAACGGAAAGCGGCTCTTTTCTGCCGGCAGTCACGTTTTTTATCATCACATCGATGCTGTCGGTGCCGCCCTTCTCCATATCCCAGAAATCTACTCGTTCGGGAACCGTTATGAAATTCGGGGCAGTGTAGTCAATCACTATCGTCGTGTCGTTGCCGGAGCGGTCGTTGAATGTGATGACTGCCCGTGCATCCTTGCTGTAGTCTATAGGATGAAGAGACCAGTGTGTCGATCTTGATTCGCCGGGAACAAACTCGTCGTAAGAGAAATCGTAATTGAATGATAAATCCTTGTCATAATATATGAAAGACAAATTCGACCTGCTTTCTTCATCATCGGGCATATCAATAACAATCCCGTCATTGCGATTAACAACCCCGTGGGCGTCGATTTTATATTTCGGTACAGGCGGCAATGTATCTACTTTCTCATAGTCATACACTACCGAACTGCAGACATGCCCGTATGACCTCTCGCCGTCAAAGCCGTACGCGTAGGCAGTCAGAGTTGTTGACCGCTTTTTAGCTTTAATTGCATATATACCTTTTCCGGGCAGCCTTAGCGTCAGATAATGTGGAATATAGCCCGTGCTGTCGCCTGCATCGATTATCTCTCCCTTTGCGACCACGTCGGCGCTTGCCATGTCCTGCCATTTAAACGTGCCGTCCGGCTGCGCCGTGCCAAGCGCAAGATCCTGCGGCATCAGCACATTCTTTTCGGACTTGTAAACCAGGTTGACATAATTATTTTCAAAGCTTCTGGTGCTGTCAATCCCCGGGATGATCGCTGTTGTTTGATAATTTCCGGATTCCGGCGGTGCCAGCGAGATGCTGAACGGCTTTTTCTGCGCGTCCACGCCCTCCCCGAGAAAATA
The DNA here is from genome assembly GCA_964538535.1 of uncultured Hyphomicrobiales bacterium. Lineage (GTDB taxonomy): Bacteria > Bacteroidota > Ignavibacteria > Kapaibacteriales > UBA2268 > CAZIHB01. Next base: position 7,273 of record CAZIHB010000068.1, read on the forward strand.
CTGTACCACGTTTATCGGCTTGTCTCCGCTTATCACGAAGGGCTGCCCGGCCGAGTCGGGCCGGAACTCCATCCACGCGGAATCCCGCGTGCCGCATGGCCCGGTTATCGTGCCTATAAGCTTGTTGCCGTCGATATATATTTTTGTGTCGGCCTGCCTTGCGAATACTCTTATAACAGAATTATTCCTGCTGAAGTAAACCGGAGTGACGTAATACTTCGTCCCCCAGAATTCACACGGGGTTTCAGCTTCAATGGCATATATCCCTTTTCTCTTGTCCGAAACCGAGCCCGGCGAAGAATTGCCCGAAAAAACGGCAACGGGCTTTGCCGCCATCACGTAGCTGCCAGCGAGGTCGCAGTTTTCGCCTTTGCCGGCAATAAGCCACACGTCTCCGGCATTCAACGTTTTCTGGATGCTGTCCTTCGGAAATATCCTGTTATTAATGGAATCGCACTCAATGTATGTGCTCGAGTTGCCGCCGAGATAGAATTTCACTCGTGTATTGTCATAGCCGGCACAGATTGATACAAACGGGGTGCTTTTATTATTCGAATCTGCCGCCGGGCCGCCATAGGATGAAATCACATGCTGCTTGCCTATCCGGCTTGACGAGAGGGCCGCGTAACTTTCGGAACTGTTGTTCGTGCACGCCATCCCAAGGCACGTGATATCAAAGCCGGTCATCAGCATGATTGCCCTCCCGGGGAACACCTGTGAGAGCATGGCCTCGCTGCTTCCGGAATAGCACTGCCCGGGATAAGGGCTGATTTCAAGCTCTGTCAGGCTGTTGGCGGATATCTTTTTTTCGAGATAGAATCCGTCTTGTTTTAAAAAAGGGATGCTTATGGCAATCTGGCTGTTGTAACCCGGTGTGCAGAGTATTTTAACCTTGCTCGATGCCGTGTCTGCATTGAAAAATGGGTGGAATGTCAGTAAATACTGAGTATCGTACTGGAATCCGTACACGCTTAATTTCGGGATGTTCACCGGGGGCGCGTCCTTTTTGCACACCGCGTGCGGGCCTGTTTCCGCCAGAATAATCAATGCTAACAGCAACTGACTGAATTTGTATATGTTTCGTATCATATTCCGCCCTTTTTAATTATTTATCAAACTGTTCCATTTTAATCTTTAATTCCCCGTTTTCCTTATTTGGCTCGTATAGATCGAACCACATTTTTTATTTATGGCAATTGCCTTTTTATATAGACAGTTGAACGCGCGTTTTGTCACACCCCGATCGGCATTTTTTTAAAATATTTTTTAAATCACAATTTAAAACAAAGCCCCCGGGGAAAATCCCCGGGGGCTTGTTTTCAGCCACGCAGGCTGGTTATGTTCTTATCTCACTTACTTGGAGATAACCATCTTCTCCATGCTCCTGTAGGGGCCTGATACCATCTCATAGAAGTAAACGCCGCTCGGCAGGTCTTCGATCGGAATTCTGACCGTGTACGCGCCGGATTCTTTTACTTCGGATACGAGAGT
>CAZIHB010000069.1:0-5499 GCA_964538535.1 uncultured Hyphomicrobiales bacterium
AGATCTGCAGGGAGGACAATCTGCCCCACTGCACGCCCGACGGCGTGGCAGCGATCGTGGAGTGGGCCGTGGAGTTCGCCGGCACTCAGAACAGGATCACGTTAAAATTCTCGGACGTGGCGGATATTGTTCGCGAATCAGCTTTCTACCTCAGGCAGACATCAGAAAGGTATATAAACAGGGAAATAGTGGAAAACACGATTCTGTCGCGCCGCCGGAGGAACGATCTGCTTGATGACAAAGTGAAGACACAGATCTTTGAAGGCAATCTGATGATAGATACCGGAGGGGAGAGAATCGGCCAGATAAACGGGCTGACGATATACGACACCGGCCTGCTGTCATTCGGCAAGCCCGCGAGAATAACCGCGAGCATCAGCGCCGGCAACTCGGGGATCATAAACGTTGAGCCGATATGAGCGGCAGCATTCACAACAAGGGCGTTATGATAATAAGCGGTTTCCTGCGCGAAAAGTTTGCCACGAAGAATCCTTTCTCGCTGACCGCCTCGATAGCCTTCGAGCAGAGTTACGGCGGTGTGGATGGTGATAGTGCTTCATGTGCCGAAATTTACGTGATTCTTTCATCCATCTCCGGAATGCCGATCCGGCAGTCGCTGGCAATAACAGGATCAGTGAACCAGAAAGGCGATGTTCAGCCCATCGGCGGAGTGAACGACAAGATCAGGGGATTCTACGAGGTTTGCAAATATAAAGGCCTGAGCGGCGAGCAGGGGGTTATTATACCTGCCCAGAATGTGAAGGACCTGATGCTGCCCGACGAGATAATTAACGACGTGAAAGCCGGGCACTTCAAGATCTTTTCCATCTCCCGCATAGAGGACGGCGTGCCCCTTTTGATGGGGCTTCAGGCCGGAGTGCAGGACGACAACGGCGATTATCCCATGGATACATTGTTCGGAAAAGTCACGGCAAGGCTCGAGGAGTTCCGCAAGGCCGCGGAGGAAAAGAATAATAATAACAAAGCCAAAGAAAAGAAGAAAAAAGTCAAAAAAGAAGAACGGAAAGTTGTTGACGAATAAAAAATTGAGAAATATAAAATGAGACTTGAAAATAAGATACTACCATCATTGCTCTCGGCAGATTTTTCATCCCTGGGCGGTGAAGTGGAGACCTGTGCGGGTGCAGGTGCGGATATTCTGCACGTTGACGTGATGGACGGGCACTTTGTGCCCAATATCACGATCGGGCCGCTTGTAGTTTCAGCGCTGCGGCCCAAAACAAAGATGCCGATTGACTGCCACCTGATGATTGAAAACCCGGACCAATATGTTCCTGATTTCGCGAAAGCGGGTGCTGATTATATCTCTGTGCACGCCGAGGCAACAAGGCACGCGCACAGGTCGCTCTCGCTGATAAAAAGTTTCGGTGTGAAAGCCGGCCTGGCATTGAATCCTGCCACGCCATTGGAATATGCATTCGAAGCCGCCGAGTTCTGCGATTTTATACTCCTTATGACCGTCAATCCGGGTTTTGGCGGGCAGCAGTTCATTTCTTCATTCTACAGGCGATGCGCCGCACTTGTCGAGTTTCTTGACGGCAACGGGCTGGGCAAAGTGGAGATTGAGGTTGACGGCGGGGTAAAAATCGAAAATGCTAAAAGTATAGCCGAGGCCGGAGCCAATTTGCTGGTTTGCGGCTCGGGATTGTTCAACGGTGATTTATCGGCTAACATCGCTGAGATGAAAAAGCAGCTGAAATAAAAACGGGGTGTGATATGTTTCTTCCAACCACGGCAGAAGAGATGGCGAAGCTCGGGTGGAGCAGGTGCGATATCGTGCTTATCAGTGGTGACGTGTATATTGACGGCCCGTTCGACGGCATAGCCGTAATAGGAAAATACCTGATGAAACACGGTTACCGGGTTGGCGTTATTTCCCAGCCTGACCCGGAATCGGAAAGCGACATCACCCGGCTTGGCGAGCCAATACTCTTCTGGGGGGTGAGCTCGGGGGCAGTTGACTCAATGGTTGCAAACTACACGGCATTGAAAAAACGGAAAAACTCTGACGATCTGACACCGGGCGGCATCAATAATCGACGGCCGGACAGGGCATTGATCAAATACTGCAACATGATACGCAGGAGCTTCAAGAATACCGTGCCGATTGTCATCGGCGGAATCGAAGCCAGCCTGAGGCGGGTTGCGCATTATGATTACTGGAGCGACACGCTCCGCAGGTCCGTGCTCGTGGATGCAAAGGCTGATATACTTGTTTACGGCATGGGCGAGAGAGCAATACTCGATGTGGCATCGGCACTTAAGGATGGGCGCGATTACAGGGATACGAGAGGAATCTGCTATATCTCCTCAGCGGCAAAAAACGGATTTACCGAGCTGCCGTCCTTTGACGAGGTGAAGGCGGACAAGATGAGTTTCATATCGATGTTCAACACCTTCTACAAGAATAACGACCCGCTGAATGCCACGGGGCTCTATCAGAATCAGGGCGCGAGGTACGTGATTCAAAATCCGCCTGCGCAATATCTTGAAGGGGCAGAACTCGACGATATATATGAGATGGACTTCGAGTATGATGCTCATCCTTATTACAAATCGCGGGGGACGATCAAAGCACTCGACACGATAAAATTCTCGATCACTTCGCACAGAGGCTGCTTCGGTGAGTGCAATTTCTGCGCGATAGCCGTGCATCAGGGCAGGAGGATCCGATCGAGAGGCGAGGAATCGATAATAAGGGAAGCAACGCGCCTCAGCAATAGAAAAGACTTCAAGGGGTATATATACGACGTTGGCGGCGCCACGGCGAACATGTTCGGCATGAAATGCGATCTGCAGGAATCACGCGGGGCCTGCCGAGAAAAACGCTGTATCAGCGACGCTGGGACCTGCAAAAACATGAATATCGATCACAGCCGCCAGACAAGGCTGCTAAGCGAGCTGAGGAAAATCCCGGGAATAAAAAAGATTTTTATCGGTTCGGGTGTCAGGTATGATTTGATACTCGAGGATACCCGCGCGGGCCGCGAATACCTTGCGGAGCTCGTGAGGCATCACGTCTCGGGGCAGATGAAGATCGCCCCCGAGCACACTCAGCCAAACGTGCTGAAGGCGATGGGCAAGCCACTCAATTCAAACCTGTCAAATTTCAGGGAGGAATTTCTGAATGAATCCGCCAAGGCAGGACTGAAACAATATCTTACATATTATTTTATTGCTGCTCATCCCGGATGCGATTATCAGGACATGGAAAACCTGAAGGAATACGTTAAAAAGGAACTGAAAATAAAGCCTGAGCAGGTGCAGGTTTTCACACCGACTCCATCAACATATTCCACTTTGATGTATTACACGGGGTTGAATCCCTTCACGATGAAAGGGATTTTCGTCGAAAAGGATTCGCTGAGGAAAGAAGACCAGAAGCTCGTTCTCTTCGATGCCAAGGCAGAGAAGGTGAACGTACCGAAGGGCACTCTGCCGGGGTTCAGAAAGCGAAAGGGCAATCGCTGAGCGGGGCACTGCGCTCAAAGCTGCTGAAGCATCTTCCTGGCAACCGGGACAAACTCGCTTTGAGGGTATTTTCTCAATAGTGCCTGATATGCTTCCCTTGCTTCTTTTATTTTTCCCGTGCGGGCGTTGCACTCGGCAATTTTGTTCTGAGCGTCGTCCTGCCGGGCTTTATTTGGCGAGCGCAGCACCTTGTTGAAATAATCGAGCGCTTTCAGGTAATCACGCAGGCCGAAATGCGATTCGCCGAGGAAGAAATTGCATTCCCCGATCAGCATAGGGTCTTTGGCGGATTTAATTACTTCATTGAGCTTTGTTATTGTCTCCGGAAAATTCTTTTTCCCGTATGAGCTCATCGCGTTCCTGAATTCTTCTGCTATTTCCACGTTCTGCTCTTTCATGCTGATTGATGGCGTGGTTGGTGCAGTGGCTTGTTCTTTTCGGGTGTGTTCGCGTTTAGCTTTTGATTCGTGTCTGCTTTGTTTGTTAGCAGATGAAGCAATAACAACCGGTTTAACTTGTGAAGCTGCGCCGGAAGAGTTTCTACGCTTATTTGCAGGCATTGCTTTCGGCGGTTTTATGGTGGCCGGTGCAGCCTTGGCTGCGGGTTTTGCTTTTTGTGCTTTTTCTTCGGGAAGTATCAGATTATCATCCGCTTGTTCTTTTTGCTGTATCCGCGGCTCATCACCCGCCGGACCATTCCCGGGAGCTTTCGAGGCAGCCTGTGGAGCCGGGCCCTTCGTGGCAACGGGCTTTTCAATTCCGGCTATTGCTCTGACGGCTTCCTTTATTTCCTCAAGCGAATACTTCATTTCGGTAACGTCCTTCTGCAGGTTGTCCACGTTGCTTTTAATTTTGGCCTGATCGTCCCTCATACTCTGCATTTGCTCGCGGAGTGTTGGCAGGCGCTTCTGAGCCTGCACGTCGTTGTCGGCAATCACGGGCGGGTTTTTCCCGGGTGTCTGGTCAGCCACGTTCTTTTTGGCCGCGATTTTGCTCTCGAATTCACTGATGGCATCGAGTTCACTTTGCTCCGCGTTGTCCTTTTTGCCCGGTTTGTCGCTTTGCCGGGGATCACTCTGCTTTGAGTAACGCGTAATCGGGCCGCTATTGACCGATCGGACACTGCGCGGAGTTCCGCAGGAGCCGAGCATGAACGCGGTGAATATGACGGATACTATTAGCCAGCAAGATGATATAAAGCCATAAAAACGCGATCTATTTTGAAGAATTTTATTATTCATGTTGCTATCTCCATATATATCAATATTCTTATCCACAGGATACTGATAATGCGGCAATACTTATGCCATGGTGCCGATTAAATTTTTTCCTTTGGAAATAAGACGTTAATTTTGTGTGATCGATCAAAATTCAAGATGTTGCTATGAAGATACTGGTTATTAACTGGCAGGATATTCTGAATCCCTCGGGCGGAGGGGCCGAAGTGCATATGCACGAGATTTTCCGCAGGATTGCCGCGCACGGGCATGAAGTGACGATCTTCAGCTGCATGTTCGATGGTGCAAAGCATGAGGAAACCGTTGACGGCATCAGAGTGCTGAGAATGGGAGCGAGGAACCTTTTCAATTTCTACGTGCCATGGTACTACTTCAAGAAGTTAAGGCACGAGAACTTTGATATTGTTGTGGACGACCTTAACAAAATTCCTTTCTACACCAAGCTTTATGTCCGGGGGCCTTTGCTTGCCATTAGCCACCATTTTTTCGGGAAGAGCATATTTCGCGAGGCCGGCTTGATAGCGGGGCTTTATGTCGCGGAGTGGCTTGTTAATTTCCTTTATAAGAATGTTCCTTTCGTAGTCGTATCGGAGAGCACCCTCGCAGAATTCATGGAGCGGGGCTTCGACCGTAAGAACTTCGACATCGTGACGAATGCGATAACGAGGGAGAATTATTCGTTCGAAGTGAAGAAAGATGATTCCCGGCTGAAGGTGGCCTATTTCGGCAGGCTGAAGAAGTACAAGAGCCCGGATCATTTGCTTCGTGC
>CAZIHB010000069.1:5534-8732 GCA_964538535.1 uncultured Hyphomicrobiales bacterium
TTCCCGACTGCCGAGCTGCATATTCTTGGCAAGGGAGACTTCAGGCCCGAGATGGAGAATCTATGCACGGAGCTCGGGATCGAAAACCGGACAAAATTCTTCGGATTCGTGAGCGAAGAAGACAAAATAATGCTGCTTGGCGCGGCTCATTGCGTGGTGAACACCTCGATGAAGGAGGGGTGGGGAATTACGAACATCGAGGCGAACGCCTGCGGCACGCCTGTGATTTCCGCGAACGTGCCCGGGCTGAGGGATTCCGTGATGGAAGGTGTTTCCGGCCTGCTCTATGAATATGGCAATATCACGCAGCTTGCCGAAAAAATCGAGCAGGTGCTGGGCGATAAGGCACAGAGGGATAAGCTCTGCCACGGCGCGATAGAATGGGCAAAATCGTTTGATTGGGAAGCTTCGGCAGGCGAGATGATCAAAAAGTGCGAGAAAGTTATTTCAGATTATAATTTTTCCGGAAAAAGATGAGATCAAGGAAGCAAATAGATTTGATGGCCCCGGCAGGCTCCTACGAGTCATTGATGGCAGCAATCAGCGCGGGAGCCAATTCAGTGTATTTCGGGATTGAACAGTTGAATATGCGGTCGCGTTCCTCGGCAAATTTCACCACCGAGGACTTGCAGAAGATCGTTGCCATCTGCAGAGAAAACGGTGTGAGGACGTATCTTACGGTGAATACCGTAATTTACGACAGCGACCTCGGCATGATGAAAAAAGTGATTGACAGTGCATACGAGAACGGTGTTACCGCGATAATTGCCTCGGATATTGCGGCGATTGAATACGCGAGAAGTATCGGGCAGGAAGTGCATATTTCGACCCAGCAGAACGTGAGCAACATAGAAGCCGTGAGATTCTTCAGCAGGTATGCCGACGTCGTGGTGCTCGCGCGCGAGCTGACTCTCGAGCAGACCGGCGAGATTACAAGATTGATCAGGGAGGAAAATATCAGAGGGCCCAAGGGGGAACCTGTAGAAATTGAGATTTTTGCGCACGGCGCTCTCTGCATGGCTGTTTCGGGCAAATGCTACATGAGCCTTCACCAGTATAATTATTCAGCGAACAGGGGGGCGTGCCTTCAGTCCTGCAGGAGAAAATATATAGTCACCGACAAGGAAACCGGCGACGAGCTCGAAATCGATAACGAGTACATCATGTCGCCCAAGGACCTTTGCACCATAGGATTTATTGACAAAATAATCGACGCGGGCGTAAGCGTGCTGAAAATTGAAGGCAGGGGACGCAGCCCGGAGTACGTTAAGGTGGTTGTGGAGTGCTATAACGAGGCAATTAATGCTGCGCTGGAGGGCAGCTACAGGCCGGAAGCGGTTGCCGGGTGGAAGGAGAGGCTTGCAACGGTCTTCAACCGCGGCTTCTGGGACGGCTATTATCTTGGCGCGAGGCTGGGAGAATGGAGCGGCAACTACGGCTCGAAGGCGACAAAGAGAAAAATTTTCGTTGCCAGCGTGATGAACTATTTCAATCGGATAAAAGTTGCTGACTTTCAGATGATGTGCCATGATCTCAACGTGGGTGATGAAATCATGATTATCGGCCCGACTACGGGAGTGGTGGAATCCAAAGTTGAGGAGATCAGGCTGGATGACGAAAGTATCGGCAAAGCAGTTCAGGGCGACCGAATTTCGATCCCACTTGCCGGCAAAGTAAGGACAAATGATAAAGTTTATAAAGTTGTGGAGAGAGATGCCTGCCCTGACCAGAAATAAGCGGCAGGAAAAAAATTGAATCAAGGATGGAGCGATACCTTCATCATCGAAAAATCGTCCTGGAAATCCTTCCGGCCTGTCAATTCGAAAATATACTTTTTCAATTCTGCCATCTCGTCGGCCTTCTCCCGGTTCTTTTGCACGAGGAAATTATAGAGCGCCTCAATGCCCCATATTTTGCCGTTGTCCGTCCTTACTTCGAACGCGCCGTCCGAAAAAATGAACAGATCGGCCTCACCATGCACCGATACTTCGCCCTCCATGTATTCCTGTGAAGGCAGAGCCCCGATAACGATATTGTTCACATCGAGCACCTGGCAGAAATCCTTCGAGATTATCACAGGATGCGGGTGCCCCGCGGAAGCGTACCGGAGGGTTCTATGCGGGATGTTATACACCGCGTACCACATGGTCAGGAAGAGGAAGTGGTGGTCCTTGGACTGGAACACGCGGTTCAGGCTGCTCAGCACTTCTCCCGGGTTATGAAAATCCACTTCGGGCAAAGTTCGGAATTTCAACACGTTCAGCACCGACACTGATTGCAGGGCGGAGCTGATTCCATGGCCTGAGACGTCGATCAGGTAAATGGCAAGATTTTCCTTGTCGATAAAATGATAGCCGAGAGCGTCGCCACCAAGCCTCGCGCTGGGCTCGAATTCCCAGGTGATGTCGGCAAAATCCTCGTGCAGGTCGTTTGGCAGGAGAGAACGCACGTACTGGGCCGCGTTCTGTATCTCAAAATTAATCTGTTCGAGGTATTGATCCTTGACCCTGCTGATCTCGATAAGCTCTTTATTAATCTCGTTGATAAGCGAAGCGTTGTTCTCGATGGTTTCGCGGGCGAATTTCAGCTCGAGATGGGTTTTTACCCTGGCATAGAGTTCGAGCTTGTTGAATGGCTTCGAGATGAAATCGACCCCGCCGCATTCGAAGGCTTTGACGATATCATCAATATCAGTCTTGGCTGTCAGAAATATCACGGGGATATTCCTGGTCTCTTCCCGGCTCTTGATAATAGAGCAGACTTCGTACCCGTCCATTCCGGGCATCATGATGTCGAGAAGAATAAGATCGGGCTTAATGCTCTGCATCACTTCAAGAGCAGACCGGCCATTCAGGGCAATTTCAACCTCAAACCCGCGTTCGGCCAAAAAAACGGCGAGCACCTGAATATTATCAGGCACGTCGTCAACAATCAGAACCAAAGGTTTTTTCTTGCTATCTGACATAATACTTTTCGAACACAAACTTGTAAAACAGGCTAAGCTTAAATCTGAGCGCCAGACAGATTGCGATGCCGCACGAGTCGGCAAGAAAGTCGTAAATGCTGCAAGTCCGCCCGGGAACGAATGCCTGGTGCAGCTCGTCGCTCGCGCTGAAAGCAGCTGAGATCAAAATTACAATAAATACTTTTTTTGAACCGGAGTATTTTTTCTGCGGGGACTCCGCGAAAAAAAGAACC
>CAZIHB010000070.1:0-8675 GCA_964538535.1 uncultured Hyphomicrobiales bacterium
CTCTGCCCGGCAGCTGGAAATTCTTTCCGATTACTCTTCTTTCGTGCGGCCGGGGGGCGTGCTGCTCTATGCCACATGCTCCATCATGCCGATTGAGAATGACAGCGTGGTGGAAAAATTTCTCAACTCGGATGAGCGATTTGCTCCCGCGCCTCTCTCGGAACCATTTGAAAGGTTTGGAATCAGCGGGTTGCTCCAAGCGCCGGATGATTTCAAGCTGTCTCTCGATCCGGGCAGACATTCGACGGATGGTTTTTTCATGGCGAGAATGATGCGCGTCGATTGAGTGCAAGCCCATGCAGGCCCCGTATTTTCCCTGAATCGCGCGGCATGATGTTTTTTTTTGCGCGCTGCCCGCTGATTTTGGTATTGTTTTGGTGTTATTATATATATGTTATGTGATGAATGTCGCACTTATTGGCAGACTTAAAAATGATAAGCTTTCAGGGCATCAGAAATTTTGTTTTCGATTTCGGCGAAGTATTGTATGATGTTGATAACAGCTTGATTATGAAGTCGTTTCTTGAATATATCCCCATGGAATCGAGAGCTGAAGTTGATCTGACTGCTGCAGCTGAATCGGCACAGCTGTTCGAGTCAGGCTGCATTGGCGAGCAGGATTTTCGAAGCCTTATAACAAGAATGCTCGGCGTTTCCATCACCGATACCGAGTTTGATGCGGCATGGAATTCAGCCCTTCTCGGCAAGAGAAAAGAATCGGAGAACCTGATTTCCTTCTTCAAGGAATTTGGGAAAGTATGCCTGCTAAGCAACACCAATCCCATTCACTACAGGCATTTTGCCCCAGAGTGCAGCGAGCTGTTCGGCCTTTTCGACAAGCTGTACTTCTCTCACCTGCTGAAGATGAGGAAGCCCAATCTTGATATTTTCATGTACATGCTGAACGATAATGGTTTCGTTCCATCTGAAACCCTGTTTATTGACGATTTGCAGGAAAACCTGAAACATGCCTCAATTCTGGGAATCAGGACTTACCGGGCGGCAGGCGCCGAGGATTTGGAGCAATTAAAATTGTCGTTTTCTCGTTCGGAGCTTGCGGCATCGAGGAAAAAGTTTTGATTAAATGTTTGTTATAACGGTCAAAAATCAAAACAACGTGATGGAATTGTCGTCTTTTATGTATATTTTTACACACATAATGTTGTGTTGTGGAATTATTTAAACACTTTGATTTTTTTTCGCGGTTGATTTGTAACTTATGCCTTCTATTTGGGATGTTGAATATATCGTAACGGATGTGGAGACAACGGGGTCCGATCCGATTAAGGACAGGATAACCGAGCTTGCTGCCGTTATCACCGGAGACGGGGAAATTAAAGAAGAATTCAGCTCCCTGATTAACCCGCACAAGTATATACCTCAATTCATCGTCCAGATGACCGGAATTACGAACGAGATGGTATTTCGTGCGCCTGAAGCACGCGAAGTGCTGACTAAGGCAAATCGTATATTCAACAAGCCTGACGGGATATTCGTGGCTCACAATGCATCGTTCGATTGGGGCTTCGTGCAGGAAACCTACAAGAGAGAAGAATTCGAGCTGGCAGACCTGCCCAGGCTCGACACTCTCAAACTCGCCCGGAGGCTGCTGCCAAAGCAGCAGAAAAAAAACGTGGGAGCCCTTGCCGCTTATTTCGGCATTCCTGTGCGCCACCGCCACAGGGCTTTCGGCGATGCCATCGCCACAGCTCACATTTTGAACGAGCTGATGCAGATGGCCGAGCAAGAGCATAATATCAGCGACATTGAGGAGTTGCTCCTTTTCCAGAATAAGACGTTGCGCGGCTACGTTGCCGAGCCTCCGGCCCTGTCCAGGGTTGAGGAAAAGCTCGAGGCACTGCCGCAAAGCCCCGGAGTATATTATTTCCTCGGGAAAAAAGAGAACATCCTTTACGTCGGGAAAGCAAAATGCCTCCGTGAGAGAGTCCATTCTTATTTCCAGAGGGGAAACATCAACTCGCGGAAGATCGCCGAACTGCTCAAGAAAATTCACAACATCGAATGGCGTGAAACCGGTTCGGAACTCGAGGCACTAATCCTCGAATCAAAAGAAATAAAAAGGCTCCAGCCCAAATTCAACACGCTCGACAGGCGCTACAGGCGCTATCCCTTCATCAAAATCCCGAATGATACGGAATTTCCGCGCCTCGAGACGGTTTATTCAATTGATGATGACGGTGCCGAGTATTTCGGACCCTTCAAGGACAAGGAAGCTCTGGACGAGATTGTCGTCACAATCGAAAAACAATTCAAAATAAAAAAATGTGACAAGAACATCAATCCCGCGCCCGGCGCGAAGCCTTGCATGTATTTCCAGATGGAACAGTGCGGGGCGCCATGCAACGGCTCGATGTCGCAGGCTGAATACGAGGAAGAGCTAAGAAAGCTTAAGAAATTTCTGAATTCGTGCGGCGACGGGATAGTCACAAAGCTTAAGCATCGTATGTCAGCACTCGCCGATTCACTTGATTTCGAGAAAGCGGCAGCCATTCGTGACCAGATAGCAGAGATAAAAAAATTATTCGTCAGGCACGACAACGAGACACCATCCATAAACAACAATAACGTGATCGTGGCCCTGCCGAATTCGCCCAAGGATAAAACCGTTGATATTTACCTGATACGCGCTGGAAAATTGTGCCACCAGGAAACAATCGGCAGGAAGGCCCCCGTGAACGGCCTTGCCGACAAAGTCCACAACCTTTATTTCAACGGGAGTAAGTCAGTGATGCCCTACTCGATCGAGGACGTCAACGAGCTGAAGATCGTAAGCTCCTGGGTTTACCGCCAGAAAGAAAGCGGCACGCTGATTTACATCAAAAATAAAAAGGAAAAAGAACTCTTTGACGAGCTTGTTTCAGCCATCCGCAAAATGGAATTCGAAGATGAGCCCGAGCTGAAGATCAACGACTGATCAGAAAGCGTACCTGATGCCTACGCCGAACGTGGGGCCGTTGAACGAAGTGCCGCCGGGGCTCCTGTCTATCAATTCCCCCCAGCGCGTTTTTTTCGATTCCTGAAACAAGTAATCCAGCTCAAAACTGATCGCCATCTCTTCAATTACTTTATACTCAAAGCCGAGTCCCGCGCCGAAGTTTGATATGTTATCATTCTTTTTGTGCTTTATCACTATTTCTTTGTCATTCAGCCTGAACGACTCTTTGCTCCTTTCCTCGAGGAACCACCTGCTGGCGCCGAGCAAGGCATAGAACCTGGTGTCGCTTGATTTCAGAAGGTTATACTGGACTTCCCCGCCGAATATCGTGTAAATATCCAGATCCTCGGGTGGATTTTTCCCGAAATAGTACGCGAAACCATTGGCCTGGATCGCCCAGCGCGGATTCAGCTCCACCTGCCACGACAGCCCCGCTCCCGAGACGCCCGAGAATCCCAGGCCGAATTGATGCTTGGGGTACCTTCTCTGAGCGCCGTGGCACGTTGAAAGAAAAGCCATGAATAATACAATCAGGAAGATTGCCGGGCAAATCCCGCGTTTTGCATTCATCTTCAATAATCCGCTGCAATTATCATCAAAGATGCAAATTTACGTTTTACCTGCAAAATAATGGCATTTAAAATGTGCATTCCATGGCTGCACTGCCCCGAGCTGCATTTTCACACGCATCGTGAAAATTGGCAGCCGGCAGGCAATTTTTCGCTATTTTCCTAAACTGCAATAAGTTAGAACAGTTAAAAGACTATAATATCACTAGTCGGTTTTGCTTTTAACGGAATTAATTATTAATTTTCGCTTGTTTCGCTCAACAAATATGTTTGGAAATGAAAAAGCAAAAAAATACGGCGATGAACAACTCGTTCGCCATGCTGACGCTCGGATGCTGCAAGAATACCGTTGACTCGGAAAGAATCACAAGGGCACTCGAAGAAAACGGCTTCACTCATTGCGATTCGCCGGAAAACTCGGAGATTCTGATTATTAATACCTGCGGATTTATAAACGATGCAAAGGAAGAGAGTATCAGGGCGATACTCGAGGCTTCCGAGATGAAGAAACGCGGTATGATAAGAAAAGTTGTCGTCACGGGCTGCCTCTCGGAAAGGTATGGCCGCGAGCTCGCCGGGCAGATAAAAAATATCGATTGTTTCTTTGGTGTCAATTCCGAGGAAAGCGTCGTAAGGGCCTTGAAGGGCGACGACAGAATCGTGCTGAACGGCGGGCGCCATCTCTTCACACCCGGCCATTATGCCTATCTTAAAATTTCAGAGGGATGCAACCACAGGTGCGCTTTCTGCGCTATCCCCCTCATCAGGGGGAATTACGTTTCAAGATCGCCGGAAAGCCTACTGGAGGAATCAAAAATGCTCGTGGATTCGGGCGTGAAGGAGATTAATATCATCGCGCAGGACACGACATACTACGGGAAAGATATTTGGGGGCAGAGCCGGCTCGCGGAGCTGATGGCAAAGATTTCCGACATTGGCGGGCTGGAGTGGCTCAGGCTGATGTACACCTATCCGGTGGGTTTCCCGATGGAAGTTGCAGACGTAATGGCCGAGAGAGATAATATCTGCAATTATATTGATATTCCGCTGCAGCATATATCCGATCCGGTGCTGAAAGAAATGGGCAGAGGAATCAGCGGTGATAAAATCCGCTCCCTTGTTGACGAGCTCAGAAAGAAAGTGCCGGGTATTGCCATTAGGAGCACGTTTATCACGGGCTTCCCGAATGAAACCGAAAGAGACTTCGAAGAATTGCTGGAATTCATTAACGAGTATAAACTCGACCGCGTCGGAGCTTTCCAGTATTCACGCGAGGACGGCACTTCAGCCTTCTACCTCGGCGATAAGGTGCCGGATGATGTGAAAGCGGAGAGGGCCCGGGAATTGATGCTTGCCCAGCAGGCAATCTCACTGGAGAAAAATCAGAAATTGGTAAATACGGAAATCGAAGTGCTTATAGATGAGTTTGATCAGGATTTATACAGGGGGCGCACCCGTTCAGATGCACCGGAGGTCGATAACGGTGTGATCATACCGGAGGATTCAGCCGTGGCTGTCGGAAATATCTATAAGGCTAAAGTAATTCATGCCGAAGAATACGATCTGATTTGCGAGAAAATATAGATGCCCGATGATCAAGTGTTAAGGCTGCGGGAAGAACTCGACTTGCTGAAAGCGAAGTTCGAAAGGCAGGGAAAAGAATTTGAGGATGTGATGCGATACTCCGACATGGCCATAGTGGAAACAAAAGGCGACATGCGGATCATCAACACCTTCGGCGCGACGGACTTCGTCTTCGAGGGTGGAATAAAATATCTTGAGCGCGGCGAAAGCCTCCTTAAAGTGATCATGAAGGCTACAAAGAACTCGCGCGTAAAACCCGACGATTTTGCAGGCAAATTCAGCGATAATCCTGACGCTGACTATACTATCGACGCAGTGGTCAGCAAGTTCGTCGAAGGCACGCTGAACGATAAGGAATTCAAAATTGTCGGGGAAAAGGACAACAACGAGCTGTTCCTGCTTATTTGGAAAATCAGGCGGTGCGAACGCTCTTTCCTTTCCTATTTCAAAATAATCCCCACAAACGCCATTATTAATGCCGTCAACGAGCGAAATGACAACCTGATCGAAAACACGAGGAAGATGATGAACAACGCCCTGAATATGGTTTCAGACGGCGTTATTTTTCTTGACCTTACGAACAAAATCAATTATATAAATTCCAGCGCCAAAAAATACATACTAAGCAATCCGACTAATCTCTTCCTTAACGCCAATTTCGAAGGCAGGTATTTCCAGGAGCTTTTCGCAACCGAGCACAGCGATGAGGTTCGTTTCAGGCTCGATATAAACAAGGACGTGCTGATCAATAAAGAGCCAAAATCCTACTCGAAGAAAATCGCCGATGCCGAGATACTCAACATGGTCATACCCACATACAACGAGCGAAACAACCTCGACGGGCTGATGATCGTGATGCGGAACATAACGAAGCAGGAACAGACAAAAACCATCAAAATTGAAAATAAGAGCCTGATCGACGTTATCAGGACGAAATCCGAAGAAAGCCTGATACTATCCGAAAAGGTAGCCATGCTGGAAAGGAACCTGTCGGACATGAAGCAGAGGCACAGCGAGGACATCCATTCAATTAAGCTGCTTCACGGCTCGGTCAAGCGGTTCTACGCTGTGCTCGACTCCCTGCCGTTTGCAATAGCCCTTCTGAGCACCGACGCATTCGTGCATGAATATGCCAACAGCATGTATTTCAACGTGACCGGGCTGACGAAGGACCGCGTCATAGGCTTTCCGGATACGGCAGTCTTCCCCGGGGAGGCCGGTGACGAGCTTCAGGCTCTCAATCGCGCTCTCGTTGCCGGGGGCAGCGCTTTGGGCGGCGGCAGCAAAAAAAATATTCACCCGGGAACGCTACATGCCACCCAGACACTCATCAGTCCGGCAGGCGGCGAACCCACGCATATTTTGCGAATACTCGAATCAATAAATTTGGAGAATGATCATGACGAGTGAAAACTCCGTTGTAGGAATTATCATGGGAAGCGATTCGGACCTGCCGACTATGAACCAGGCAGCCGAAATTTGCAGGGAATTCGGCGTCCCTTATGAAATGCGAGTCGTCTCGGCGCACCGCACTCCGGACGATATGGCAAAATATGCCCGCACAGCTCACCTGCGCGGCCTGAAAGTGATCATCGCCGGAGCCGGCGGCGCGGCGCACCTACCCGGCATGACCGCGGCTCACACACCGCTGCCCGTAATCGGGGTGCCGGTGCAGTCAAGGGCACTCAGCGGAGTCGATTCCCTTCACTCCATCGTGCAGATGCCTCCCGGGATACCGGTTGCAACTGTTGCCATCGGCGGCGGAAAAAATGCCGGCATTCTGGCCATGCATATACTCGGCACGGCTAATGAAGAGATCAGGCAGAAAGTGATCGATTACAAGGCAAAAATGGCTGAAGAATCACGGGCAAAAAATCTTGCCCCGGACTTCAACAATGATCCGTATTAAAAATATCTCTGAAATGATGGTATATAAGAGGCAGGCACAGCACCTGCCTCATTTTTTGCGGGAAGAGCAGAACGATCACCGCCCGTAAGTTTACTTTTCCGCGCCTCTGCCCACGATCTCCGTCACAAGCCTTGCCGCGTGCTCAAAGTTGTCGGCCACCAGGAAGTTCAACCCCGATTTTTTCAGTGTCTCTCTGCCCTCTTCAGCATTCGTGCCATCCAGGCGGACGATGACCGGCACCTTGACGCTTGTCAATTCAAGAGCCTTCACGATTCCGTCTGCCACCTTGTCGCACCGCACGATGCCGCCGAATATATTAACAAGCACGGCCATCACGTTTTTGTCGCTCATCATGATTCTGAATGCATTCGCTATACGGTCAACATCTGCCCCGCCGCCAACATCCAGGAAGTTTGCCGGCCTGCCTCCCGATAGGCTGATCATATCCATGGTGGCCATCGCGAGGCCGGCGCCGTTCACCATGCATCCTACATTCCCGTCGAGCTTGATATAGTTAAGATCATATTTCGACGCCTCCACTTCCAGCGGGTCTTCCTCGTTGATATCTCGTAACCCTGCAAACTCGGGGTGACGAAACAATGCATTGTCATCGAAATTGATTTTTGCATCCAGCGCGATCATGTCGTCATCTTCAGTGAGAACAAGCGGATTGATTTCCAGAAGGCTGCAGTCAAGCTTATCATATGCCTCGGCAAGCAGCGGCACTATATTGATAAAGCTTTTGAAAGCCTTGCCACCCAAGCCGAGAGCGAAGGCAAGTGTCCTTGCCTGGTAGAGCTGAAATCCCATGGAAGGATTGATCGCCACTTTCAGAATTTTTTCCGGTGACTTCTCGGCAATTTTCTCAATCTCGACGCCGCCCTCAGTGGAGACAATAACGACATTTTGGCCCGTCTGGCGGTCGAGAGTAATGCCGCAATAATACTCCTTCTTAATTCTGCACCCTTCCTCGATCAAAATTTTCCGGACTGTCGCGCCTGCCTCGCCGGTTTGAACGGTGACAAGGCGGTGCCCGATCATCGCCCCGGCATACCTGTACGCCTTATCCGCGAGATTGTCGCCGCTGATAATATTTACTCCCTTCACAGGCTTTCCGAAAAGTTCCATCTCTTTGCCGGTTTCGGCATCGTGAATCACGCCCTTGCCCCTTCCGCCGGCATGTACCTGAGCCTTCACGGCCGCGACGGCTGTTCCTTTGGATTCGAAAGCTTCGTATGCCAGGCGGCCAGCCTCTTCCGGCGTAAAAGCGACGACGCCCCCCGGCACCGGCACGCCGTATTTTTTAAGTAGTTCTTTTGCCTGATACTCGTGAATTTTCATGCAAGCTCCCTTCTGTTTGAAATGTTAAGACTCAAATTCAAAACGCGCGAATCAACAGAATACAAACAAATTTCATTATCGTAAGATAATGTCATTTATTGCAATTATTGAGCACGAAAATGATATATGCCGTGATACCGGCCGGGGCCGATATGATTTCACCACGCGGATGCCGATTGAAATTCGCCGGCAGCGGTTCCCCGCGCGAACCATGACGCGGCCGGACAAAATGAAGCAGTGCCGGATAAAAATAAACAAAATTGTGAGCATATCAGCAAAAACTTAGTGAGATGTTTTTTTGTTTTTTATCCATATA
>CAZIHB010000071.1:0-3749 GCA_964538535.1 uncultured Hyphomicrobiales bacterium
CCGGTTTCTGAATGCTGCCAGCACATGATAGGCCGGTGAACCATAGAACACCCTGGTACCGTCAGCGGTAATTCTGCCCCTGATTCCGCCGAGAAAAATCGTCCGTTCCACGAGCGACAGTGAAGACTGGTTCCTTGCAAACATATTCAAGTGCGTGGCTGCCCATATGGCAGTTTCCATCGACACATTTCTCATGTTAGTATCGGCTATCCATATTGATTCAATAAATTGATCGTAGCCGGACCACCATTCGGTTATGCATTGTTTTTTTTCCGGAAACAGACCGCGTCCGACGAGAAGTTCGTTGTACTTGTTAATAATGGATTCCATACATTTGGAGCCAGCTGCCATAGATAAATAGACCCTGTCGTTCTTTTCGTTAGTGAAGTCGTTGAGGGTCTGGGTGTGGTGATAAGTAAAAAGATCGTAAAGCGCGTTTGTGCTATCGGTTACTGTTTTGAAATTATAATCCTGTTCCCAGCAATTCCCGCTGACCATGCAGATGATCGTGCTATCTACTGCCTTCATGGCATTGCAGTACTTAACAAATTTTGCACTGTATTTATCAAGCTGTTTCCACTGCTCGTTGCCGATTTCCCAATATTTCACGTTGTATGGCTTCACCCGTCCCTTTTGCGCGCGAAGTTTGCCCATTGGCGAACTGGCAGGGCCGTTGCAGTATTCCACATATTTGGCAGCTTCTTCGGCGGGAGCAGATACGACATTCACGGTAATATGAGGTTCGATACCGATGCTTTCACAGAATTGGATATATTCATCAACGCCGAAATCCATTCTAAGGTAATATTTTCTCCAGTCGATAACAGGAGATCTTCTCTGATCAATATCGCCGATTGCATACGAAAGCCTGTGCTCCTGCAAATCGGAGAAGCACCCGCCCGGGTAACGTATGATGCCAGGCTTCCATGCCTTCATCATGTCGTAAAATTCTTTTCTTACGCCGCCAACGGCATTGTCTGGCATGAAGGATGACTCGTCAAGATCCACCAGGCCTTTCCCTTTCAAGGCAATCACAATATCGGCCTTCTTCAGATTTTTCAGCTCATTGACGTGCACCGGGTATTTGGTCCAGTCCGGGTTTAATGTTCCGAGATCATAGACCGCCACGGGAGCAGTTTTGCCGGAATCGCATATCATCAGGACGAGTGAGCAGGTCTCTTCTGTTCCCCTTGCATAAACATAGAAATTGTTGCCGGCGCCGGCGGTCAGATAGACTGATTGCTTAATCCCGACAATTCCGGTAGTGTCCTTCTTTTCAATTCTCTGGAAGTATGAGCCATTCTTGTTGTAGCCCTCATCCCAGATCAGGTCCCATTTCGAGATTGTATTGGGCACTGATTCCCATCTGTCCCAGTACCGCGCCACTCCCTTTATCGAATCGTTCTCGAGGTCGAAGCCGCGAAGCTGCAGTTCCTGTGCCCAAAGTCCCGAGGGACCGTTAACGTAATCTTTAATCATCTCTATAAAAGTGCCGTATAGAAGGGCGTAGTCGCTTCTTGTTGAAATCACTTTCGGCCCGATCCTGACTTCGGAGGGGAAGACTGCAGCTGCAGCGTCTGTTCCGGCAGCCGCAATGGCCAAGACAACGAGGTAAATCGAAATAACAAAGGAGTGTTTCATAGCAGTGCTTACATTATTTATACTTGCAGAAAATATAAACTTAGCAATATTATCTTATAATTCAAGCATCCAAAATTAATGGAGTGAAAAAAAAGAGCGGCTGAAAGTCTTACTATCAGCCGCTCTTCTTTTTTCACAAGTTGTTTTTCGTGAATTACTACGCCTTGACGATTTTCATCTCCACTCGCCGGTTCTTGGCGCGTGCGTCCTCGGTTTTCTCGTTTATCAGGGGCTGCGTGCTGCCATAGCCTTTTGTGGTTATCCTCGAGGGGGCTATCCCGTTCTTCACGAGGTAGCTCTTCACCTGGTTTGCCCTGTCGAGCGACAGCCTCATGTTGTAATTCGGGTCGCCCACGTCGTCCGTGTGCCCTTCAAGCATGATTTCAACCGTCGGCTTGTCCTGCAGGAATTCAACCACCCTGTCAAGCTCCGGCGAAGATTCTTCCTTCAGTTCTGATTTGTCGAAATCGAAGAAAATCAGGAGCCTCGTGTCCGTCTGGGATAGGTAGATATCCTTCATCAGCTCGTCGCCCTTTGCTTCCTGCGGGATTTCGAATTTCTCGCTGTAGAACAGGTACCCGTCCTTCGATGCCGTGACTGAATAGTTCCTGCCCGGCTGAAGCACGACGTAGTAGTTGCCCGTCTCGTCATCGCTATTGAAAGTGGACACTTTCTGCCCGGTTTTTAAATCGGTAATTGTGATCTTGGCGCCAAGCGGCTTCTGAGTTTTCGAATCGCGCACGGTGCCCCACACGTAAACGACCGCGTCTGAGGGGTAAGGATTCGGAATCGCGGTGTATATATCCAGCCCGCCCTGGCCGCCCTCTCGCGAGGATGAGAAGTATGCCACGTTCGTGTTCGGGATTGAATAGAAGAACATGTCGTCGCCGGCGGAATTGACCGGCGTGCCGGCATTGGAGGGCTCTGTGAATGATTCGCCGCGCACCTTGCTGTAGTAAATATCAAAGCCGCCCTGACCGCCCGGCCTGTTGCTCGCGAACGTGAACGTCTTGTTGTCGTGGCTGACAACCGGAGCCATCTCGTCATAGGATGTGTTAATTGCCGAACCCGCGTTCACCGGCTTCGCCCAGCCCTCGCGAGTGCGGTGGGCCACCCAGATATCCGAGCCTCCCTGGCCGCCAGGCCTGTCGCTCGTGAAATAGAGCGTGTTGCCGTCGGCCGAGATGGAGGGCTGCGAGTCCCAGTACGATGAATTCACGGCCGGCCCGAGGTTCTGAACGTCCTTCCACTCGCCTTTTATTTTTCTCGCCGAATAAAGGTCCGTCCGGCCTTCGCCGCCCACGTCGTGCCTGAAGGCGGCAAATATCATGTATTGGCCGTCCGGGGTCAGGGTGACTGAACCGCACTGGCGGCCGTCATTAATATCGCCCTCGAGCTCATCGGGAAAAGTCCAGCCCTCGGAGGTTTTTTCCACGAAATACACTTTTTGCTTCGATTTCGACTTATCACTCGTGAAAAACATCTTGCGCAGGTTCTCAGTGACAGCGGGAGCAAAATCATCCGCACCCGAGTTGAAACTGACGGGCGCGATTTTAGTCTTCTGGGCCGAGAGGTCTGCCGAAAGAAGTGCCGGCAGTAACAGTGCTAATATCAATAATTTTCTCATCTTTATCTCCCCTGTATTAATGTCCGAACCAGACGGCAAGTGCAAATTGTAATGAATGTAATGCGCGGTTTTTTGAAGTTTCAATAGTATTTCCGTATATGTCCATCAAGACCTGGTCCTTTGTTATGTTGGTCATCATGGCCTGCAGCCTTAGCTGGGGCACGAGCCACACTTTTTTAGAGATCGGTATCCTGTAGCCGGCTCCCAGCTCGATTCCGGTTCGCACGGATTCCTTCCCGGCCTCTGAAACCGTTCGGCTGCCGCTTGTTTCGTTGCCGAAACCTATGTAATCCCAGAATCCCATCGATTCGAGGGAAGTTCCGTCCTTCGTGGATGGCTTCCACGTGGTTTCCACGTCGCCGAGCAGGAAGTGGAAAGTCGGGCCTATAGTGGCGAACCACCGGTCTGTGATGTTTATTCGAAGAAGTGGCGTCAGCGTGAGGTAGTCTGCCTTTGACTCCACGTCGAGAGACATGTTGTG
>CAZIHB010000071.1:3849-8659 GCA_964538535.1 uncultured Hyphomicrobiales bacterium
CCAGTGGTTGATACTGCTACAAATTTTCTGTCGTATGCCAGCCTGAGCTGAAGGCCGAGATTCTTGCTGATCGGAACTTCGCCCATGATGCCAATATGCGGCGAGAAGCCCTGAGCGCTTTCCAGATCGTTAAAAATTGTGCCGTGCTGCGATATCCACTCCATATCCTGCGAAAATGCGTTGAAATTAAGGCCTGCCTCGATGCCGAGAATAAAAGGCGAATAGTATTCACCCCAGTCAGATTCACTTTTCATTCGGTCCTCGCCCCACTTCGGCCTAAGCACGTCTTCCTGGCAGAAGATGGCAGGGGCGGCAGCAAGCATCAGTAGTAACGCAAGTAACGTTTTCTTCATGTCCGTCTCCCAATTGTAAGAAAAATCAAAATATCCATAAAGCTTTATTATCGAAGAATTCTCAAAGCTATTGTTAAATTTAAAAAATTTCGGATAAAATTATCACTATGAAATGGCTTCGCTGTTCATCTCTTTGTGCAAAGTTCTGAGCAGCTTGCTTTCAAGATACTGGTCAACCGGCGATATAAGCGAGGCAAGTGCTATGTTAAGCATAAGAGTAAACAGCGGCTCACCCCGGGTGATCGCGCTTGAATAGGGATCAATGAGCACGAGCAGAAATTCGAAGAGCAGAACGAGGGCAACGAATGCAACGCCGTCGTAGATTTTTGGAGATATGGACGATTTCGAGAGCAAAAATGCTCCGGCAAACATTAACAGCAGCAGCACCGCCACGCCGAGATATTCAAGATTATACCTCCGCGCCTGTTTTTCCTGCTCCGTCTTTTCCTTCTGCTCCCTCGCCCGGCGGTCCGAATCAAGCTTGCGCTCGAACTCGTACCCGGCGGAAAGCTTTTGCAGCTCCGACATGTTTACTTCTCTCGTCAGGCTGTCCCGCATCGTGTAATACCTCTCCAGAGCCTTCACGGCGCGGCGGTATTCTCCGGCGGAGTCAAGCGCCGCCGCCTCGATTCTCAGCCCCTCCGCCACAAGCTCGGGTTCCCCGAGAGTGTCCGTTATCGCTTCTGCCCGCTTCAGCGACGCGAAGGCCGCTTCTGCCTGCCCCCTTGATAGCCGAGACTCGGCGCGGTTCAGCTCAAGCATGGCAATTCCCTCGGTGTTGCCTTGTGTTGAATATTCGCGGTGCGACAGCTCGAACATGCTGTCCGATTCCTTGTAGCGCCCGGCTTCCCTCAGGTTGTTCCCGAGGTTCATCAGCACGTCGCCGATAAACATATCAGCCCCGGCTGACCTGAAAGTCTGCTCTGCCTGCAGGAGCATAGCAATTGCAGAATCTTTTTGCCCCATGCGGCTGAGTATGTTGGCCAGATTGTTGCCCGCGATTGCAGCCCCCCACTCATCCCCGATTATCTTCGAAATGTTCAGGTATATCGAGTAGTATTTCCGCCCCTCCTCGAAGTTGCCCATCGACTTGGCCAGTATCCCCAGGCTGTTGCAGACCGAGCCGTACTCGTAGAGCACCGCGGCCGATGAATCGGATATGAGCAGGCTGTCGAAGAGCCTGAGCGCCTCGATTTGATTCTTGTAGGCGGCACGCGTGCTCCCCGAGCGTCTGAGCGCCTCGCCGATATATGACTTCGCCATGGCCTGAACGAAGATGTAACCGCGGCTTTTGCCCCGAGATACCGCCTCGTCGAACATCCCGCACGACTTCAGGTATTCACCCTTTTTGAAATAGAAGCAGGCCCTGAAAGCCAGCGCGAGAGTGCGGGCAGAATCGTAGCCCCCCGCTGCGGAAAGCCGCAGCGCGCTGTCGGCGTATTTTTGCCCTGTGCCTGCCTTGTTGTTCAGGTAAGCACGCGCATGGTTAAGCAATGCCAGCACTTCCATTTCTTTGCTGCCGCTTTCCCGGGAAAATTTTTCCGAGCTATCTGCCCACCTGAGGCATTCTTCGCTCTTATCCGCCACCCAGGCCTTCACGGAAAGCTCAGTGAAGGCTTCGAAGCCGCTGCCGGCCGCAGGCTTCGGCTTCCCGCATGACGGCAGCACCGCGATAAGTATTATTATCACCGGATACTTTCCAATTTTCTCCATCGCGTTTTGCATCATGGCAGCTAACCGTAAATAGACTTTCAAGACTCTTTAACAAAATTGAAAGACTACTATTGGCACTGGAAATTTTTGAATGGGGAAGCACCGGGATATATCATATAAAAAAAGATAAAAAATTTTGCGGACAACCGCTAATATAATTAATTTGTAAACTTTGATAAGTTTATTCAACAATTCGGGAAAAGTAATGGTAAAAGAAACCGTTCTTGAAAGATTGCTCAGATACGTTAAGATCGATACTCAGGCTTGCGAAAGCTCTGAGACCACACCCAGCACAATGAAACAATTCGACCTTGGTAATCTGCTTGTTGGCGAGCTGAAAGCTATCGGCATCAACGATGTTGAAATTGACGAGCACTGCTACGTTTACGCTACAATACCCTCGAACATTCCCCAGGATGACCCGGCTTACGGCAAGGTGCCCAACATCGGGTTCCTCGCTCACGTTGACACGTCACCCGACGTCAGCGGAGCCAACGTGAAGCCGAACATCATCGAGAATTATCAGGGCGGAGACATTGTCCTGCCGGGCGACAACAGCGTTGTCATCACTATGGCAGAGAATCCGAACCTGGCAAAATGCATCGGCCACACGATAATAACCACCGACGGCACCACGCTGCTCGGCTCGGACGACAAGAGCGGCGTCGCTGCCATCATGTCCATGGCAGAAAAGCTCGTTAACAACCCCGGCATAAAGCACGGCACCATTCGCATCGGATTCACACCTGACGAGGAAATCGGACAGGGCACAAAATTCTTCAACATCAAAAAATTCGACTGCGAGTATGCTTACACCGTCGATGGCGACATGCCCGGCGAGCTGAACAAGGAAACATTCAGCGCGAACGCCGCGATCATCAGGACTTACGGAAGGGATATACACCCCGGCATGGCCAAGGGCATCATGGTTAATTCCATACGTGCCATGGCAGATATCGTGGCGAAATTCCCCAAGGACATGGCCCCTGAAACCACAGACGGCTATGATCCCTACATCCACCCCCACACGTTCGAAGGATCCGTATCGAAATCCACTCTGAAGATACTTCTTCGCGATTTCAAAACGGAAGGGCTCGACGTGCAGAAGAAAATCCTCGAGAAAATTATCGAAGAAGTGAAGCCTGCCTATCCCGACACAAGGATCGAGCTGGAAATCATCGAGATGTATCGCAACATGCACGACAAGCTCGAGGAAAACCCCCGTGGCTGCGAATACCTCTGGGAAGCAGCAGCACGTTCGGGCGTGGAACCGAAGTGGGAGCCCATCCGAGGCGGCACAGACGGCTCGCGCCTGACGGAAATGGGCCTGCCGACTCCGAATGTTTATACCGGCGGCCAGAATTTCCACAGCAGGACGGAGTGGGTGTCGGTCAATGCACTTGAGAAATCCGTGGATACACTCGTCAACCTTGTTGAAATCTGGACTGAAAAAAGCATTTAACGTGAAATAGTTGATTAACTAACAGGAAAATAAATGGAAGACAACACATTTAAATCGGAACTGCCGGAAAATGCTTACAGGGAACTTAATCCCGGCGAAGAGTACATCCCGGTGATGGACCCGAAGAAGGTTTTCCCCGAGGTGACCCCGTGGTCAGTCTGCTGGGGACTGCTTATGGCCATGCTGTTCTCGGCGGCAGCTGCTTATTCAGGGCTTAAAATCGGGCAGGTGATCGAGGCAGCCATCCCGATCTCGATTATTGCCGTGGGCATAAGTGCTTCAATGAAGAAGAAGAGCATGCTCGGCCAGAATGTCATTATCCAGTCAATCGGCGCCAGCTCGGGAGTGATCGTTGCCGGTGCTATTTTTACGATTCCGGCTCTTTATATTCTGAATCTTAACGTTTCATTTTTTCACATCTTCTTTTCCTCGCTTCTTGGCGGCTTCCTGGGCATACTGTTCCTGATACCGTTCCGCAAGTATTTCGTGAAGGAAATGCATGGCAAATTCCCCTTCCCCGAGGCCACTGCCACCACCGAAATCCTCATCACGGGCGAAAAAGGCGGTTCGCAGGCCGGGATTCTCGTCGTTTCGGGTTTGATCGGCGGTATTTACGATTTTATTTTCTCCTCGCTTAAGCTGTGGGAAGAAGTATTTACAACCAAAGCTCTTGCTTTCGGCTCGATGCTGGCCGATAAATCAAAGCTCGTGCTGAAGCTTAACATCAGCTCGATGATTTTCGGCTTTGGCTATCTTATCGGCCTGAAATATGCCACAATCATCGTTGCAGGGTCACTCGTCTCGTGGTGGGTGCTCGTGCCGCTTATCAACGAGATTGGCAACATCATGGCTGCCCAGGGTGGGATGAATATATTCGCGGCCATGGCCCCCGAAAAAATATTCAGCTCCTACGTCAGGCATATCGGCATCGGCGCCATCGCCATGGCCGGCATCATCGGCATTATCAAGTCCTCCGGTGTGATCGGCAGCGCGTTCAAGCTTGCCATCGCCGGCCTGAAGGGCGGAAAGAAAGAGGGTGAAGTTGAAGAACTTCGCACGCAGAAAGATATCAAGATGACATTCATCATCATCTTCAGCCTTCTCACCATCATTGCCATTTTTGCCTTCCTCATGACGGGATTCCCGCTCACGATCGGTCAGGCCGTTGTCGCCCTGCTGACGGTTGTCATCATTTCATTCCTGTTCACGACCGTGGCAGCCAATGCAATCGCCATCGTCGGCTCTAACCCGGTTTCGGGCATGACTCTTATGACGCTTATCC
>CAZIHB010000072.1:0-8510 GCA_964538535.1 uncultured Hyphomicrobiales bacterium
TGTCTGCAATAAAGTCTTATTATTCCCGACCCTAATAATGATCGAATCCTCGAAAACGTAACTTCTGTATACAAGTGCATTAGTTATGCCGTCAAATGGACTATAACCAAACCTTGTTGAATAAAAATTATTGACAAATGGATTACTGACCTTTATAAAAGAATCAGTCGGATTTGGGTCATATTTCTCAAGCTGAAAGTTATAAAGGGGCACGTACTTAGAAACCTCGCCATAAATCAGTTTCTCTTTATTTAATTCTAATTTGTTGAAGAAGAGATTATCTTTGTAGAAATAACAGGAAGAGCCAAAACCTAACCAATCAACATTAGTATTGGGATTATAAGAACTTAAAAATGACGTATCCTTAAAGAAATAAGTCCAGTTTTCATAGTTCGCGTCTGCTGTATAAAGATGCCCGCTGATGTGAAACACAGGTTCTCCCTTATAACTCGATATCCTTGCTACTTTTTGATACCCAGTCAATTTACCGTTAATCTTAAACCTTTTTTTTTCTTTATTAGAAAGGTCTTCAGATAAAGTAATAAAAGTATCAACAGAATCATTTATAGCAGCAATTAATTTCCCTTTGTGTATTCCAAAATATGGAAAGTAGGAGTAGTCAACAGGCCATTCCGGGGGGTAAATCCCGGGCGGTGTTGAGGAAACCTTTAAGATGGAATCCGTGAATTTATTCAGAAAGTTGACGTTCTTGTCGAATCTGTATATTGTGAAGATACCTCTTGCATAAAGGAAATCATTTCCGGCTATGATATTCACCAGCTTGTCGTTGCTTTCCAGTTCGACCTTAAATTTTTTCCAGGTTCTGCCGCTGTCAACGGATTGGATGATATACCCGGTATCCAAAATCCCCCAAAGCGTGCCGTTATCGTTAACCATGGAGCGTATTTCACCACTTTCATTCACTGAGTACTGCTTCCAGCTCAGGCCCCTGTCGGTGGTCATCATGTAGGCACCGTAGTCCCCGTAAGCAATGATATTGCTGCCGGCTGATGTGACACCGAAAAAATTAATGTACGTAGGGGTAAGTTTGAAATCAGCACCGAAGGATGAAAGGTTCGAGATAAGAAAAAGCACAAACAAGCAAAAGCCGAGCGCTGACTTCCCGGATCTACCGGACAGGCAGGGTTTACTATCAAAATTACCCATGGTTAACTCCTTTATACAGTGTGCCACAACTTAAACTTAAGTCATGGCACAATTTAGCAAAATAATAGATACATGCAAGCAAATAGTTAGTTGCTTGTATAATGCACATTATTTCGGAATCAATTTATCATGTGTCGCTTCCTGCCCGGCAATTGAAACGCGGGCAGAAAGGACGGGGTGGCTCACAATTGAAGGGGATTAAGCCACGCCCCGAGACTTCTGGCTCAGGGCGTGGCAGTATTTCTATTCAGAGGCCGAAGGCTCTTCATCAGGCCTTTCTAATTCAGCTATTTCCTCGGGTTTCAAGTCCCGTTCCCAAATCCAGACGGTATCGCCTTTTTTGTGGCCATCATCTCCATACTCTCCCGGCTCTGCCGAACATTGTTTGCAATCCGGGAATTTCCTGTTTGCTTTGAAGTTATAAACGTGTTTTGAATTGTACCTGCATTGATAATGGCCATCTTTGAGGCATTTATTGCCGGTGCCCTGCTGAGTTGATACTATAAGAGTATTATCAGTCTTAAGAGCATTTTGATACTGGGAAAAATCATCATAAGACATTACATTCTCCATGATTAGCTCCTATTGATTTAATACACTCAGAACAGGCACCTTACCTGTTCTCAATCTCATCCTGCACTGGTTTTGGCAGGAGCCCGTTAAAATAGTGTCAGCCGGGCTTCGGAAAAAACACCATATTCAACACTTTCAATTATTCATTGTCGAATTGATTATTTTCTCCGCTTATCCTCATACACTTTATGGTGATAATCAAGCCACAAGACATGGAAGACTCCGTGTTTACCAAAAAATCCAATAATTCTTGGTGATAACTCTTCGGTTGTAAAAATCTCAATTTGATAAAATGTTGGGATATCGGTATTTTTAATATTTCGCTTAATACCAAGTAGCTTTTTATAAGGTTCGATTAGTCTTGGTCTTTTTTCGATAAAAATGGGATGCGAGTGTTTATTAAAGTCAGGATGTTCATCAAGTGCTTCCAGGCTAAGCTGCGATATTTGTTTGAATTTTTTAAATATATAGCGGTAATCCTGTGCGCGTACGGCATTATTATTGAAGCATAGTTCTGATTCATCAACAGAAAGATAATCCATAGCAAGAATTATTGTCAATTTGCTATGAAACCATTCATCATAGGCAGGGCACTCATCTCCTGCACTGAATTTTAGGGATTGATCCCCATCCGGTAAATCATAATTGCTCACTTCTTCAGCCTTTTACCATAGTATTCTCTCATCGATTCGTTTGAAATTGGTTTAGCGGAAGGTTCCCAGTCCTGTAAGCCATTTCGTGCGTCACACCACGGCGCTTCGCTGTGAGTCAGGATTTCCAACTTCATAGCAGACATCGAACCATACTTGTTAATGACACTATAGACTAACTTAGACTGCTCATCCGATAGTTTCAAAATCTCTAACCTTTCATCAAAATCCTTCTTGCATAAATCATCCTCTCCATCAACGCCAATTGGGTTATAGGAGAAGTCTTTATATTTATAATAGACTGAAGGGAACACCGGACCATGAACCCATGCCTCCGGAGCTTCATCGAATAGTGGTTCATCGAAATATGCAAGATGCCATGCCTGAACATAGTATAACAGCTTCTGAAGCTTTTTGTTTGTTATCGGTTCTCCCATTGAGTTGCAATAACTAACAACAAAATCCGCAAATTCTTTTATTTCAACTGTCATAACCGATACCTTCGCATTAATATCGCAATATCCCATATTGCAATATACGAATTTGTATATGATATGGTGTAAAGGGGAGGCTATCTATTTCTAAGCTCTCCTCTCCCTTCATTCCCAATCCACCTCCGGCAGCGAGGATACTATATCAACTGTCTGAATGCTCATGTTGATAATCCCAAGCAGGAGGTTCAGTATGTAGGCCGGCTTGCCGTGCTCGCGGGCCCAGTCGTTCGGGTCGTTGCGGATGCCGCTCTCCTTGTGCACAGTCACCTGGTAGCGCTCCATGATCCACTCAATCGCGCTCTTGCCGTTCACCACGTACTCGTACGCCCTGGCCGGGATGCCCTCTATGGTGATGTAGGGGTTATAAATAATCGTGTCCTTCGAGCCCTTGGCGGGGAAGCGCATCTTCTCCACCTCGAAGCGGCCGGTGTCCTTGCCCGTCACTTTCAGGCCCTCCAGCGGCGGCACGCTCTCGTAGTTCAGGTGCAGCTCCGCAAGCGCGCGGCCGGCCCTGCTGAAGCTCCAAAAGTCCTTAGCCGGCACGAGCGGCAGGCGCGGCAGCATCTTCTTCAGGTCGTTGGCAAATTTCTGCCTGTAGCCGGGGCTGTGCAGGAAGCCGTAAACGTAGTAGAATATGTCCTCCTTAGTGACGCTGGTGCCGTAGGCCTTGCGGGCGCGCTCCAGTATGAAGTCCGAGACGCCGTCCCGGCGCACGTAGTCGTTCTCCGTGCCCTCGTCAAACATGCTTATAGCACTCTTCTGCCTCTCCTCGTAGTAGTAGAGTGGGAAGCACTGAGTGTCGCCATTGAAATGCAAATCCGGGATACAATTTGATATCAATACTGACATTTCTTTTGTTCCGCTTACTCCCGACACGCAAATAACGAGATTATTGTGATTTGGAGTGGGGAAGAGCTTGGGCATTTGATACATCATCTCATTTAAGGAACGAGCAAAATACAGTTGCTGTTTAAAAAAAGGTCTATATATGCTTATGACTATTTGACCGGTTTCAAAACGATGTTCCTTTGCTTTTTGAATATCTCCCTCAAGGGCACGTGACCAGCTAATCAAATGAGGTTTATCATAGACTATAACTTTCTTAACATCAATAGAGTTAGATTGGCCTTTTAATTGTACAAAAAGGGCTCTTTGTTCGTTATAAAATTCTAAAGTTGTTTTAATATTATTCACAAGACTAATTTTCGAAGAATTATAACACCACGCATCTCGCTGCGTTTTGAGGCCATTGGAGTAATAAGGAACAAAAATAGTGTTAGATGATTTATTATCCTTGTCTCCCAACGGTATCAAAGCATCAAACTCGCTGTTTCTCTTGTTCAGCCAGTCGCCGTGCTCGTCGGGAGCCAGTTCGGTCCAGTTCATCCCGGGATTGCCGGCGGAACCGAATTTCTTGATTAATTCAAGCTTTTGCTTTCTTTTTAAATACATACCAATATCGTGGTATTTTATCTCTGCCTTTTGCGAAATATTTTTTGGGTTTTTAACTAAAATGAAGATAGTTATGGGTGTAAGGCTGCCGCCTTTTCCACCATGCGCTGCGAATAAAGGCTCTCCTTCCTGCCGGCACCTCTCACCTGAAGTCCTTCCGTTTCCTCTCATGTTTATAACGTAAATTTTAGAAAATTCTTTTTCAAGGCATTTTCTGAAACCATTTTGAGAATTGCCGTCCAGCCAGCCGCCGTTCGAGACGAAAGCGATAATCCCGCCGTGGTCTTTGTCCAGCCTGTCCGAGGACCACCGGATTGCCTTAATATACGAGTCATACAAGGAGTTTTTATTTGTTGCCTTTGTTTCGGCGGCATAAGTGCCTGCAATTCTTGCATCCAGTTTCTCGTATTTCTGGTTCTGGGCGTTGTCGTTGGCGGAGTTCTGCCCCACGGAGTAGGGCGGGTTGCCGATTATCACGCGCAGCGGTGCCTTCTTCTGGGCGTTCACGCGCTCGGAGTTCTGCGGGAACGTGGAGGAGATCAGCCTTTCGCTTGCGTCTGTCTCGCCCAGCTGGAATGTGTCCGTCAGGCATATACCTTCGAATGAGTGGTAGAGGCCGTCGGGACCTGCCCCGTCGGGACTTGTCCCGTTGGGACCTGTCCAGGGAGCTTTTCCCGCGCCTCCGGCCACACTCGTTGCAGTGGCCATGCCGGGGGCCTCGCCCTCGGCCTCAGCCAGCGCGTCGTGGTAGGCATTCTCGATATTAATTGCCGCGATATAGTAGGCCAGCAGCACAATCTCGTTGGCGTGTATCTCGCTCTTGTACTTCCGCGGCAGATCCTCGGGCTCGATCAGGCCGCTCTGCAGCAGCCGCGTGATGAATGTGCCCGTGCCCGTGAAGGGGTCCAGCACGTGAATGTTCTCGTCTGTCAGGCGGCGGCCGAATTCCTTCTGCAGCACGTCATCCACGGAGCGGATAATGAAATCGACCACTTCCACCGGAGTATAAACGATTCCGAGCTGCTCTGCCATCTTCGGGAAGGCCGTACGGAAGAATTTGTCGTAAAGCTCTACAATGACGGTCTGCCTTGCCTCGGCGTTGTCGATGTCCTTTGCGCGCATGCGCACGGAATCGTAGAATTTATTAAGAGTTTCCGTATCTTTCTCGATGGCTCCGGCTTCCAGCATGTCGAGCATTTTCTGCATCGAGATGGAAATCGGGTTATTCTTAACGAAGGAATAGCCCTCGAACAAGGCTTCGAATACCGGCTTCGTGATGATATGCTGCGAGAGCATTTCCACGGCCTGAGTCTGTGTGATGGACGGGTTGATATTCTTTTGCAGCCCGAGGAGGAATTGCTCGAAGGCGGCGGTGTGGTCGCCCTTTTCCTCAATCAGCCCGTTAATTCTTTCCATCTGCCTCGCGGCAATGCCGGCCACATCCTTTGCCCATTGCTCCCAGTATCTCTTGTCGCCCACTTTCTGCACCATTCGCGCGAACATCACGTTCTGGATTTGCTCGAACTGCAGCGTCATCTGCGTGCCGAAATCGGGCTTGCCGTCGTAGTCCGTGCCGGGCTCCGCGGCAATGGAATTGCCGTCGAGGTCGAAAATATGATCCGGCCTGCCCACGAGCACCTGGTCGGGGCGGTACCTGTTCAGCTCAATCTTGTTCACCGTGGCCTTAAAGCGGTCGTCGTGGGCGCGCAGGGCGTTCAGCACCGTCCATACCACTTTGTACCTGTCGTTTTTGTCGAGGGCTTTATCGGCCTCGATACTCGATGGCACGAGCACGGGAATAATGATATAGCCGTATTTTTTCCCGGGTGCTTTCCTCATCACCCGTCCGACGGACTGCACTACGTCCACCTCGGAGTTGCGCGCGGAGAGGAACATCACGGCATCGAGCGCCGGAACGTCCACGCCCTCGCTAAGGCAGCGCACGTTGGTGAGCACGCGGCACTCGTTTTCATCCCCGGATGAATTCTTCAGCCAGGAGACGAGTTCATCGCGCGCGGGGGCGGTCATTGTGCCGTCGATATGCCTCGATGCCACGCGGACCATGTCTTTTTCGGTTTCATCGCTCAGGGCATTTAAGTATGGTTCGCCGATGTTATTGAAGGCATCAGTAATTTTCTTTGAGGTCACAATTTTCTCGCAGAAAGCAATGGCCCTTTGCATGGGCGCGGGGTCGGAAGCTTTCAGAGTGCCGCTGTCGCCGATGATCTTCTTCGAAAGCGCGTTTATGCAGCCGATCAGCTTGGACTGATCGTCGGTGTCGATCTCGTTTTTATCCCTCGTGGCGAGCGCGTTCTGAACAGCCGGTGGCACGTCGCTTTCGTTCAGAGTGAGGATCAGCACCTTGTAATCAGTCAGCAGGCCTTGTTCCACGGCCTTGCCGAACCCGATATGGTATATTTCATTTCCGTAAAGATCAGGATCATCCATGGAGCAGAGTGTAACTTCTTCCTTCGCGGCATCTTGCTTTACGGATTCTTTATAAAGGCGCGGGGTGGCAGTCATATACATACGCTTGCGGGCCTTCAGAAAGCCGTTGTCGTGCACTTTCACGAATGCAGATTCATCCTCGTTGGAAAGCGTTACGCCAGTGGTGCGGTGCGCCTCGTCGCAAATGATCATATCGAAAATGCCGTAGCCGTCGTCCGATTGGAGCAATTCTTTCTGCGCCCGCGCGATCACCTCGATGGACTGGTACGTGGAGAAGACCACAGTCATGCCGGAATTGCGCGAGGAGCGGATCCTTTCGAACTGCCCGAGAATTTTATCAACGTTGGTGGAGGCGGGCCAGGCAAGATCAACGATGCTGATATTTTCGGTGTCCTCATTCTTGTTTTTTTTCTTCGATACTTCCGGGTCGGAGCAAATGCAGATCGGGAAGAGCGGCTCCCGTGCGTCGGCAGCCCATTCCCGGAACGTCTGCCCCAGAAGCGCGATGGAAGGCACGAGGAAAAGAATAAGACCTTTCCCGCCGGTTTCATTCTCAGCAATTCTGAGCGAGACGAATGTTTTGCCCGTGCCGCAGGCCATTATCAGCTTGCCGCGGTCGGCCGATCTGAAGTAAGAGTGAGCGCAGTTCAGAGCTTCAATCTGGTGCGGGCGCAGATTTTTCTTTGGCCTGCGCGAGTTTTCGCCCGAAATGCCCTGTTCCAGCTTTCCCCAGTCCACGGGCGCATCGCAGAGGTCTGCAAGGTTGATGCGAGAGACGGGCGGGATCTGATTCCTGATGGCTTCAGTGGCATTGGCTCCCCAGCTGTTGGTCGTCGAGATCCAAAGCCTCTGGGCGAACGCAGTGCTGCGGAGATCCTCGCCCCTGAACCGGCGGCCGGAAGTAGCAAGGAATGAATCCACGGCCGGCTTATCGATCGAGGTGTCCTCGTTATAGCATTTGCATTGAATTGCCCAGTAGTCGCCATCGTTGGTGAGGGCCACGAGATCGATGCCTGTGTCCGTGCCGCCAAGGTCATCCTTGCCGGGAAACTCGCTCCATAGCCACACATTTTTGAATTTATTAGCATATTGCGGGGCAGTGCGCAGGAAGGCCTGCATCAGCCTTTCGAATCTGTCGCCTTTGTCTCTCTCGGAGAAGGAGTGTTTACGGTATTTATCGAGCAATTGCAGGAAAGAAGTGCTTTCAGCCACATCATGAGTATCAGAATTACAAAAATCGCGCACAGCCACACCACATAAAAAAATAAAATGCAAATACTTTATAT
Organism: uncultured Hyphomicrobiales bacterium; assembly: GCA_964538535.1. Classification (GTDB taxonomy): domain Bacteria; phylum Bacteroidota; class Ignavibacteria; order Kapaibacteriales; family UBA2268; genus CAZIHB01. The sequence goes on from CAZIHB010000072.1 coordinate 8,071, forward strand.
ATTAAAGATAACAAATTTAGTCGTTTAAAGCAAAATTTGAACGAAAGGAAGGAGGAAGAAAAATTGATCATTATAGAACGGTTTACAAAGTAATTTTTTGCAGAAAAATATATCTGCAGCCAAATAAGCCATTGTTAAGCCGCCGGTTCACATATCCACCATAATTTTATATGATTTGAGGTAGTTATCTCCCTGAAGAACGAGTGTATATGCACCCGTGGGAAGGCCGAAAGCACTGATTGTAACACTTCCGTTTTGCTGCAATCCGAGATTCTTTTGAAGCACGACAGCTCCTTTTGAATCGATAAAGCTTGCATTAATTGCTGTTGGTGCCGGCAGAGAAATCTCTACAGTGATATTGCCATTTGTCGGGTTGGGGTAGAGCAACATGTCTGAGGCCGCTTCTGAGTTAACAGAAGTCTTTTCCCAAGGTGGTGTAA
>CAZIHB010000073.1:0-8474 GCA_964538535.1 uncultured Hyphomicrobiales bacterium
CATCGAAGAAATAAGCAGAACGGAATGGGTCGAGGTCGAATTCAAAGGCAACCGCCGGAACCTGTTTAAAAATACCGGGAAGCTTGAATTCGCGTTTTTTGATTATGCAGTGGTTGAAGCCGAAAACGGGTATGATATTGGTAATGTTGTCAATTTCGGCGAGCGTGCCCTAAAGAAAGCTAAATCCTGCTACATAAACAAACCCAAGAATTTTTCAGTCATAAGAAAGGCTAATGACGAGGATCTGAGGCAGCTCGATCAGAATCGTATCGAAGATGAGGAGGTTGTTAACAAAACAAGAGAGCTCGTGGAAAAATACAAGCTCGACATGAAGATAACCGAAGCCGAATGGCAGCTGGACAAGCACAGGCTGACCATTTTCTTCACTGCCCCGCAAAGGATCGATTTTCGCGAACTCGTGAAGGACCTTGCAAGAGCGTTCCGCACAAGAATTGAACTCCGGCAGATAAGCACACGCGAGGAAGCCAGGCGCATTGGCGGTGGTATTGGCTGCTGCGGCCTGAACTGCTGCTGCACGTCATTCCTCCACGATTTCAGCCACGTCACGCTCGATCATGCACGGACGCAGCAGCTCTCCAACAACGTGGCAAAGCTGAGCGGCAATTGCGGCAGGCTGAAATGCTGCCTCCTTTTCGAGTATGATCACTATGTTGATGCATTCAGCAAGTATCCGCCCCACAATTCTTTCATTCTCTCTGACGAGGGGGAATCCAGAATCATCAAGGTTGATATCTTCAAGAATATAATCACGCTCGTGAACAGCAAGGATAATAAATATAAAACCATTACGGCCGAGGAGCTTGAGGCTCACATTCGTGAGGGCCGAATCTACAAACCTGTCGATCCCTACAGAAACGGCTATGATGCACTGGCAGACAGCGAGGAAGAACTTCGTGCACTCGAAGACAGCGTTGAGTAATGCCTGTTAAAAGACTGCAGCTTATTTCAGGAGCCCGGTTTCGAAAGAAATCCGGGCTCTTTTCTTAAGACATGGAGGGAGCTTTTTTTCTATCTCTTCTTTCCTTTCAATCCGTATCTCTCGTAAATCTGATTTTTCTCCTCGTCAATAAGCTTTTTTTGAGCTACGTATTCGTCATAAACTTTCCAGAGGGCTTCCCTTTCCGCCTCGAGCCTTTCGCCCTCGGCTTTCAGCCTGCTTAACAGCAAGTCATGCTCGTAACATTTTTTAAAAGTGCTCCACATGCCCTGCTTCAGATCCATGATGTTGGAATAATGATTCCACACTTCCTTCGGAGTTTTCTGAAATCCATGGCTGCTCTCGATGCGAAGTGATTCCTGCCTCTTAGCAAGGTCTTCGTATTTCTCATTATTATCCTCAAGCTCTTTCCTCAATTTTCCATTCAATTTCAAATGATCAGTCACTCTTGCCTGATACTCTTCCAGCCTGCGGTTGTAAGCCTCCTCCTTCTCGGCAAACTTATCGAACAGCATCTGCAGGTTGATCAACTTGTCGTTGATATCCCTTACCAGAACGGCCTTTGCCGTGTCCTGCCGGAATCGCTCCAGATCAGCCATCGAGCGGTTAATATCCGCAATGTGCCCGGCTGTTTCCTTCTCCATCGCCCTTTCTTTCGCGCTTTGCTTAAGCCCGGCTATCACTCCGGTTCTTCCGTCGTTCAGCAGCCTTTCCTCATAGTCATCCATCGTGCGGATTGAAACCAGATCCAGATTCTGATCCGACTTTTTCAGCGATTTCTTTGTCTCGAAAAGAACAAACTGCTCCCTAACGAGCTTTCTGCCCTCGGCTATGTATTTCATGCAGTCGATGAACAATTGCATATCCAGCTGGGAGAACAGCACTGCAGCCCGCTTCCCGGCATATGAATCTTCTTCCTTGTCGGAAATATACATCGTGTTTTCGTCTTCATTCCTCTCCTGATAATCGGCGTTATGCGTCCTGCCGTAAACAAGTGATTTCGAGACGAGCCTTTTCCTCACGTTATCGTTTTCTATCCTTCTTCTCAATGCCAGCCCCCTACTCTCGTAGTCCGATATTTGCCCGAAATTCCTCCTGACGAGAGTGTCCGTGCTCCTGATCATGCGGATCAGGCCTGCTCTGCGCGCTGATATTGAATCAACATCTATCGGCATATCTGAATAGTTCATCACCGGGGGTATATTGATATTATCGAGGCAGCCGGGTGCTGCCATGAACTCCTCAAAATCAAAATAGTATCCCTTTGTCCCCAGAAAAATCATGAATAATTTGAATTTTTCCTTGTCTCTCGTTTCTGCAGCGTACTGTGTTGCCGCCTCGATCACTTCATCAATGCAATCGATACGGTTGTTTGCATTATAGCTTGCATCGCCCCGTGCAAAGCACTCACCGTAATCGGCCGGCACTTCCGAGAGCTTGAATTCAGGCCATGGTTGCGAAAATTTTGCATTTCCCTTCGCTTGAAGATTATTCGTGTATATCACGATTGCTGAAGCACATATCAAAAAGTACAATATTAATTTCGGCATGATATCATCTCCTTTTCCAAGTATTCAATATGCTCGTATCCTTCAATAATTCGAAGACAATTTGACGCTCAAAAAAGTTACTGAATATTTAAAAAAAATTCCGGCACCGTGAATACCGGCCGTAATGAATTATTGCCATATCCATTTTCTTGTTTATATTGGCCGGAACTGAAATTGCAAGCGGCAGAAACATTGTTTCCGCCTTTTTGATTCTTGGGAGACAACATGAACAACGAAATAATAACATCAGACGAACTTGCTGCCCGCTATCGTGAGATTTTGGACAACATAAAAAGTAAAGCCCTCGAATGCGGCAGGAACCCGGACGAAATCACATTGATAGCAGTATCAAAAACGCAGCACGGCGAAGTGATCCACAATGCCGTGGAGGCCGGGATAACAATTTTCGGGGAAAATTATGCACAGGAATTTCGGGATAAGAACCTTTATCTTCAGGAGAAATATAATCTTTGCCCCGAATGGCATTTCATCGGCCACTTGCAGAGCAACAAGGTCAAATATATTGCGCCTTATGTCACCATGGTCCATTCGGTCGATTCGGCAAGGCTTGCCACTGAACTATCGGAGCAGGCCGGCAAACTCGGCAGGAGCATTGACGTGCTGATGCAGGTTAACACGAGCGGCGAGCTGAGCAAGAGCGGATGCGAGCCTCACGAGGCTTTTGATGTGGCCTCGGAGATATTGAAGTGCGAGCACCTGAGGCTTCGCGGCCTTATGACCATTGGCTCTTTCTCGGAGGATGAAGATACGATCAGGAAGGAATTCCGCGTCCTGTCCGGATTGAAGAACGAGCTTTCAAGCCGGCTGCCCGGGGCTGATTTCACGCATCTTTCCATGGGCATGTCGCACGACTACCTTATCGCCATCGAGGAAGGCGCAACAATGGTACGCGTTGGAACTGCAATCTTCGGTGAAAGGAATTATCACAAATAAATTATTGATCCTGATTTGATGGTTATGTGCAAAATATAAAGTTTATCAGATATTGAACGGAGCTATAATGGACGAAATACTTAAGAAAAGACGCGAAGAAATCTCCGATGCGGTTAATGCAATCCGCGAAAAAACAAAATCCTCTCCCAATCTCGGCATAATCCTTGGCACCGGGCTCGGCGAGCTGGCCCGCTCGATTGTGCCGGAAGTGGAAATACCCTATACTTCAATCCCCCACTTCCCGAACTCTACCGTTGAATCACATGCCGGCAAGCTGATCTTCGGCTCGCTTAACGGGAAAAATGTCGTGGCAATGCAGGGCAGATTCCATTATTACGAAGGCTACTCGATGCAGGAAATCGTGTTTCCCGTTCGAGTTATGAAGCGCCTTGGCGTCGATACATTGTTCATATCCAATGCCTGCGGTTCGCTGAATCCTTATATAAGGAAAAGCAGCATCATGGTCATTGCCGACCACATAAACCTGCTTGGCGACAACCCACTCATCGGCCCAAATGACGATGAATTCGGCCCGAGATTCCCCGACATGAGCGAACCTTACTCCGCGAGATTAATAGAGCTTGCCGAGAAATCCGCCCTGTCGCTCGGCATCAGGCTCAGCAAGGGCGTTTACGCTGCAATGACGGGCCCCAGCCTTGAGACGAGAGCCGAATATCGATTCCTGCGCGCCATCGGTGCCGACGTTATCGGGATGAGCACGATCCCAGAAACCATTGCTGCCAGGCACATGGGCATGGAGGTGCTCGGGCTGTCGATAATCACAGATGAATGCTACCCGGATGCTCTCAAGCCAGTGGCAATCGAAGAAATCCTCTCGGCTGCGGCTAAGGCCGAACCTGATCTGACGCGGATAATGAGCGACGTGATCTCGAAAATTTAGTTTTGAAGCATAGTTGCAGGGGGCTTTTTTCATTTTTGGGAAAGCCCCTTTTTTTAGCGCGGCTGTCCGAACTTTTTCCGCAATTGGCTTTCCGTCATCGGAATTGCCGCAATCACTCCAATCAGCGTCGTTACTGAAGCGATAATCACCGAAATGAAGGTCGGAAGCAGGATAAAACAAATCAATTGAAAGATGCAGACGGCCAGAGACGACTTGAACATGAGCCGCGAACAATACGCGTTTGCAAAGTCCCACGAATCCTGGTCTTTCATCGAGCGTGGCGTGCGGTAGCCGTATAATCCATTGATTTTCTTTGGAGGGAACTTCATAAAAATGAAGGAAATCACCAGAATGATCGGCCCGAACATCATGAACAGCGCCGCTTTTACCCAGAATCCTTCCATAATTATTCACTACAAGGTATGGTGAAATAAAAGCTGCTTCCTTCGCCGGGCTTGCTTTCAGCCCAAATTTCCCCCTTGTTGAGCGCAACGAACTCCCTGGAAAGAATAAGTCCGAGGCCTGTCCCTTTCTCATTCTCGGTGCCGGGATTGCTCCTGTTGCTTTCAATTTTGAAGAGCCCGGCAAGTGTTTCTTCATTCATTCCCACGCCAGTATCCAGGATTCCAACCGTGCACAGGCCGCCTCGCACATTTGCATCCACAATGATTTTCCCGCCGTTCGGGGTGAACTTGATAGCGTTGGAAATCAAATTACGAACCACGGCCGTTATGATGTTCGGGTCCGCATAGACCTGAAGCTCTGGATCGACCCTGTCATCAAGCACAATATTTTTCTTCGCGGAGGCGGCACTGACTATGATCAGTGAATCCTCGGCAATCCTCCTCAGATTGAATCTCTCGGGGTGGCAGGCAATTTTTCCGGTCTGCACTCGGGCCCATTCCAGCAGATTTTCCAACAGGGCATAGACGCGGTCGCTCGCCGAATACATCATCCTGATCGCATCCCGGGCCTCCTCGTAGGAGAATGAATCATATTCTTTATAGAGCACTTCGGCAAGCCCCTTGAAGGATCCGAGCGGATTTTTTAAGTCGTGGGCTATTATGGAGAAAAATTTATCTTTCGTGTTGTTAAGCTCTTTCAATTTCTCGTTGCTTTGTGTCAGCGCTTCGTTCTGCTCCTTGATTATTTCCCTGGATCTCTTCAGCTCGAGATGAGTGTTGATTCTCGCGAGCAGCTCCTCACGGTTGGCGGGCTTTGTGACGTAGTCCACACCGCCCACGCGGAACCCTTTCACGATGTCTTCGGTTTCCACTTTGGCTGTCAGAAATATAACGGGGATAGATTCGGTTGAAGCGTTTTGCTTAAGCCTGCGGCACACTTCATAGCCGTCAATCTCGGGCATCATCACATCGAGCAGGATCAGGTCGGGCATCAGCTTATCAGCCATTTGCAGGGCTTTATGGCCGCCGTTGGCAATCGAAACTTTGAAATTGTTCTCCTTCAGCAGTGTGCCCATCAATTGAAGGTTCTTCAGGTTATCGTCAACAACAAGAATCAGGCTGTTCCTGATCGTTCTCTCTTGCTCCATTTTTTTCCCGCAGCTGCAAAATGTTTAATTACCCGTCTCCGCAGCAAATCTCGGAAGGTAGAACCTGAATCTTGTCCCTTTGCCCGGCTCACTTTCCACGGTGATCCTCCCGCCGTTCATCTCGACGAAATCCTTGCAAAGAATCAGTCCCAGCCCCGTACCTTCCTCATTGGCTGTGCCCTGAGTCGATATATGCTGATCCAATTTAAACATTTTTTCTATTTTTTGGGCACTAATTCCTACGCCATTATCGGCAACATCGATAAAAACAAGGTTCCTGTCCTCAAGAGTCGAAACCATAACCTGCCCGCCCTCGTGAGTGAATTTTATCGCGTTTGAAATCAGGTTCCGGAGTATCGTCATCACCATCTGCTCGTCACCAAAAGCGAATTCGTCTGCCGGCACCGTGCTTAGAAGGCGGATGTTCTTTGCACGCGCGCTGATGCTGTACTGCTTGACAACATTATCGGCAAGCACCTGAATGTCAATCACTTCAGGCTTGAAGGGGATATTCCCCGTCTGAACGCGCGACCATTGCAGCAGATTCTCCAAAAGCTTGGAAAGCCTTGTCACCGATTCAAATATATCATGGGCAAAAAGCGATGTTTTTTCTTTGGTCATCGTCTCGATATGGAACGCGAGCATCTCCGAAAGCCCCATCACCGCCTGGAGCGGGTTCTTCAGGTCATGCGCGATGATCGAGAAGAATTTGTCCTTCGTCTTGTTGGTTTTCCTAAGGTTCTCTTCGTTGTCGGCCAGCTTGTTGTTCAGCGCCACGAGCCTCATTGCATCCTGGCTGACTGTTTCCTTGAAGCCTGTGAGCTCTTTCACTTGTTTCATAAGTTCCGAGTTCTCTTTTGCTATCTTCTCCCCTTTACGGACAATATCGATATGTGCTCTGATCCTCTGCAGCAACTCGTCGGGGTTGAAGGGCTTCCTGATAAAATCCACCGCCCCCGCTTTAAACGCTTCAACAGCCGTTTCGGGCTCGGGCCTGGCTGTCAGAAAAATAACGGGGATATCTTTTATATCTTCCTCGCGCTTGATTGCTTTGCAAAAATCAAACCCGCTTGCCCCCTGAATCGTCACTTCAAGCAGTATGAGGTCGGGCTTGATTGTCTGCAGTATTTTAAAGGCCTGTTCGGTCGATTCCGCCTTGAGTGGATATTGCTTGTTGGCCATAAGTATCTTCGTGACGAGCTCGAGCGCCGCGCTGCTCTCATCCATCACAAGCACCGTGTCTGTCCGTGCCTGGCCAATATCTTTATCTTTTGTTTTCATATCAAACAATTCAAATTTTCTCTTTTCGTCAACCTGTAAATATACTTAAAATATTAAATATTTTTTCCAAAATATGTAAGTATTCTGTTTTTCCCTTGTCACTTGTTTTTGAATTTTCAATTTCAGATAGAAACGTCACATAATGATGTATATTTCATTTCGTTTTGAATATTTTCCATATTGCAGCACCTGCATTTACGCCTTGCAGCATCGGGATTCCGCCAATTTTCCATTTATTTTCTTTATAATTCTTACTTCAGTTGAATATCTAAAGATTTTTATTGAATTTTGCCTTGAAATCATAGGCATTGTTAACATTTTTAAGTAACGATGATGCAGATAAAACTTTACAACTCCCTTTCAAAACAAGTGGAGGCTTTTGCCCCGATGCAAGGGGACGAGGTCAGGATGTATTCCTGCGGCCCGACGGTTTATAACTATGCACATATCGGCAACATGAGGGCTTTTCTTTTTGCCGACCTGCTGCAAAGAGTCATGCGGACCGTAGGCGGCTACGGCATGAAATGGGTGATGAACATTACTGATATCGATGATAAAACGATTCGCGACAGCCGCCCCGGCAGCACGGCATGGCTGGACGAGATGGGTGCTCAATCCGACGACCGCCTGGCCGACCTCAGGAAGCTGACCGTTTACTATACAAACGCTTTTCTTCAAGATATATCAAATCTCGGGATAGATATTTCGCATTTTGATGCCATGCCCAGAGCAACTGAATTTATCGCCCCGATGCAGGAACTTATCCGATCGATCATTACCAATGGTTTCGGCTATGTTTCGGACGGGTCCGTTTACTTCGACGTGGCCAGATGGCGCGAAGCCGACACTTACGGCAAGCTGAAAAAGATTGATTTCGAAAATTTCCGGGCGGGCGTCAGGATTGATTCCGATCAGTACGAACGCGAGCAGGCAAATGATTTCGTGCTCTGGAAAGCAAAAAAAGAAGACGAGCCTTACTGGGATTTCGAAATCAACGGTGAGAATTGCCCCGGAAGGCCGGGATGGCATATCGAGTGCTCATGCATGGAATACGAGCTGCTGGGCCTGCCCTTCGATATCCACACGGGCGGCATCGATCTTATGTTCCCGCACCACGAGGACGAAATCGCCCAGAGCAAGGCCGGCTATGGCGTCGAACCGACTGCATTCTGGTGCCATAACGAGTTCCTCGAGGTGGAAGGAGAAAAAATGAGCAAATCTGCCGGGAACTTCTTCACTCTGCGCGACCTTACCGAAAAAGGAATTGATCCCGCGGAC
>CAZIHB010000074.1:0-8424 GCA_964538535.1 uncultured Hyphomicrobiales bacterium
GCGGTTTTCACACAGGCTCCGCCCGGGTGCCACCGCACAATTATTTGCAGAGCTTCGGGCCTGCTGTTTTTAGTTTTGTATTCACTTTGAAAAGTTCTAATTTTATATATTATGTTACTGATTTTTGGAATTTTGTGGAGAAAAATATGCTTTTCAAATTGGCCAAACTGGCTGCTATAGCCGCTATTTCATTTACTATCGGGTATGGAAACATGGCAAACGCTCAGTCGGGACTCCCATCACGGGACAAAATCGAGGACAAATACAAATGGCGTCTGACTGATTTTTACAAGAATGACGCGGAGTGGGAAAGTGATTTCAATTGGATCACTGGAAAAATTAAAGAATATGCAACCTACAAAGGTAAACTTGCATCCTCCGACAAAGAGCTTCTGGACTACCTCACGTTCTCGGAAAAAGTGGAAAGCAGATACGCCAAGCTCGCTGTCTATACTTCACTCGCACGCGACACAGACCTGAACAACGGCAAATTTGCCAGCTTGTGGGACAGAGTGATGAAACTCGGCGCGGATTTCTCATCGGCGCAATCATTTGTGATCCCGGAATTGCTTGCCCAGCCCCAGGACAAAATCAATGGATTCGTGAAAAAAAACAAGGGCCTGAAAGCGTGGGAGCAAAAACTCAACGACATATTCAGACAAAAAAAATACATGCTGCCGGCAGAGCAGGAAAAACTCCTTGCCGAGCTTTCACCGATTGGAGACATTGCCGGTGATACATATAATCAGCTGAACGATGCCGAGCTGCCTTTCCCGACAATCAAGGGGCTTGACGGCAACGACATCAAGCTTTCGCACGGCAGATACCGTTCGTCACTTTACGAAGCTGACCGTGACTACCGCAAACGTGTTTACAAGGGCACCTACGAGCCATACAACCAGCTGAAAGGCACGATGGCAACTCTATTCAACGGAAGGGTGAAAACGAGGATCATCAACGCACAGGTACGCGGATATAAATCGGCAAGGGAAGCATCGCTGAACTCGAGCAACATTCCGGTGGAAGTTTACGACAACCTCATCAAGGCTGTTAATGACAATCTGAAAACCCTTCACCGCTGGGCCGCCCTGAAGAAAAAAGTGCTCAAGCTGGATGAACTCCATCCATACGACACGTATGTCTCCCTGTTCCCGGGCGTGGAGAAAAAATACACGTTCGACGAGGGCAAAGAAATTGTGCTGAAAGCACTCGCACCGATGGGCGAAGAATACGTGAAGGATCTGAAGAACGCATTCGACAACAGGTGGATCGACGTTTACGAAACCGAGGGCAAGCGCAGCGGAGCTTACTCCACGAGCGGCGGAAGCGAAGTGCACCCCTGGGTGCTCCTTAACTGGAACAACACTCTCGACGACGTGTTCACGCTCGCTCATGAGATGGGTCACAATATGCACTCCTATCTTTCCGAGAAGAATCAGCCCTTCCACTATTCCGATTACACCACATTCGCCGCCGAGGTTGCCTCCACAACAAACGAGGCACTGTTGCTCGACTACCTTTTCGAGCACGCGCAATCCAAGAGCGAGAAGCTGGCCCTGATAGAAAAATTCCTAACAAACGCGCAGACAACATTCTTCCGCCAGGCAAGATTCGCCGAGTATGAAATGCTCACGCATGCCAAGGCAGAAAAAGGCGAGATGATGAACGCCGACGAGCTGACGAAGCTCTTCGCCGATCTTTATCAGAAATACTGGGGCCCCGAGATGGTGACAGATTACGAGGAAGGCCTTTCCTGGGCCCGCATACCTCACCTGTTCAAATATAACTTCTACGTGTTCCAGTATTCAACCGGTTTTGCAGCAGCTCAGGCACTTTCGGAAGGAATCATAAAGGAAGGCAAGCCCGCCATTGATAAATACTTCAAATTCCTGAAAGCCGGCAGCTCGCTCTACCCGATCGATGCGCTCAAGATGGCAGGCGTGGATATGTCCACACCGGCCCCGATCAACAAGATGATCGCGAAAATGAACAAATATCTTGATGAACTCGAGAAAACGATAAACGAGAAATAATTGCTGCATATCTGCAATTATTTAAAAATCGGGGGCCGTCTCATTGAGGCAGCCCCTTATTATTTTATACCCGTTGATATTTTTTCACTATCATTGATCATCATGCCGGCAGGGAAATAATAAAAGTGCTCCCTTTGCCGGGTTCGCTTTCCGCGTGGATTCTTCCGCCGTGCTTCTCGGCAAACTCGCGGCATAGTATCAAGCCCAGCCCCGTCCCGGTTTCGCTCGAAGTGCCCGGTGTCGAGACGTTTTCTTCTATCTTGAAAAGTCTGTCGAGCGTTTCTTCCGCCATGCCGATGCCGGTATCTTTAACTTTGATTTGCATAAAGCCGCCGATTATTTCCGAGAATATTGATACCCGCCCTCCCGCCATCGAAAATTTGATGGAATTGGAAAGCAAGTTCCTGAGTATTGTTTTCAGCATGTTCACGTCCACTTTCAGGCTTGTGCCGGGCTGCAGGTTGTTTTCAATTTTAACTCCCTTCCTTTCTGCCGCGACGGCCACGGTGGATATAGTGTCATTGACAATTGCATGAATATCAGCTTCAGTCGGGTTGAATGGCAGCACTCCCCGCTGAGACCGGGACCACTCCAGAAGATTCTCGAGCAGCGAGTAAACGGTGCGTGACGACTCCTTGATCAGGGCAAGAAAGTCTATACGCTCCTCTTCAGTGAATTCATTATATGAATCGCTGAGCAGCTCGCTTATCGTGCGCAGGCTGCCAAGCGGGGATTTCAGATCGTGCGCTATGAGTGAGAAAAATTTATCTTTCGTGGCATTCAGTTCCTTCAGCTTGGCCTCGGACTCGATTAACCTGTTTTCAGCAAGCTTCTTTAGTGTGTTGTCGTGTGCCGTAAATATCACTGAGCGCTCCGAAAGATATGAAATTCGCGCCTGAAACCAGGTAGGCTTTGAATTGATATCGATGCTGTAGTCAATCACCACGAGCTGCCTGGTTGCAAGGCATTCCCTGATGGCTTTCAGGAAGAAGTCTGCCTGCCCGGGCTCGAAGACCTCGTGCAGTGTCTTGCCGAGAAGCTTTGAAGCGGGCATGACAAGCAGCTTGTCGTTTGTCGGCGCAATTTTGTTATACCTGCCGTCACAATCATATTCAATGATAAGATCCTGCATCGAGCCGAACAGGGCTTTCATCTCCTTCTCGTTGGCCCTGATAGTCATCCATGCCTTGGCAAGAAGCCATATTAATATACTTATAATGACGGCGCAAATATAAAGAAAATAAGTCAAAGCCGCTGCTTTATCCACGTACTTTACCCACCCGTATGCCGGGATTGCAGCAAGCCGCCATGTTCCCGTAGGAAGTGAAATATCAATTTCCACGGGATCGGAATTGAAAACCGCCGAGTCTCCCCAGAAGCAGCTTCCCGTGCGCCCCGTGCCGTCAATTCCCTTCAGGGCATAGTGATAATAACCGTCGTCAGGATATAATTCCACCTCGTTGAAGAGCTTATCGCGAAGAATCACAATATCGGTGACTCCCCAGAAATTGCCGGGTTCGCGCGAAACCAGGTTGAATATCGGCGTGTAGCTGATGAAGGCCACTCCGCCCTCGACAAGCTCCACGGGCCCCGCCACGAAAGTTTTGCTGGTATTGATCGTGCTCTGTACAATTTTCTTTCGGTTCGGGTGCGCCAGCAGGTTCAGCCCGATGGCTTTTTCATGGCCTTCCTTCGGAAAAATTGCCCCGATGATGCAGCCTTTTGAAAGGCTCATGGTGCTGATCACGGTATCCTCGCGAATCAGCTCGCGGGCAAGCGTTTCAAACGTGTTCGCGGATATCCCGGGGTTGATTGAGACATAGGCTGCCACGCCCTTGGTGTAGTATATCCTCGAATAAAGAGCCTTCTCGAGCTGTGAGCGCTTGTAAATCAGATGCTCCATCAGGTTTTCCCTGACGTTTTTTTCTTTCAGTCCGCTGTCGAACTCAGTGTATTTAATAATGAGAATCACGAAGAAACAAAGAGAAATGCCTGAAATAATCGCCGGGGTGAATTTCTTTATCTTCGCAACATATTTCATCAAAGCATCTTTCATAAAAAAATCGTCCCCAATTATACCAAACTTCTCCGGCTTCTTATTTTCGTGCCGGATATATAATAATATACAATGCAAAATACAATAAAAGCAAAAATTAACTAACACTCCTTAATATTTTTTTCCGCACGATTCAGGTGATTATCCGGCCTATCATTTATATTTGCGCAGGTTTGCGCTTTTCTGCGCGGCAGATGCAAAATCAATAGCAGAAAATGGCGGCCAAATTGATTTATGGCCGCCACGAAAGAAAAATTATTTTTCGAGAGCCTGCCCTATCTTGCCCTCATGCAGAATGAAGCAAACCCCGATATAAATTCCTCGGGCGGATCCGGAATGCCTGCCGCCCTGGCGTGGCACGCGTAAGCATCGAGCATCAGGCTGCAGCCCTCGTAATAATCAGCGATGACGGCATTGAACAGCGGAGAATCCGGGCTTTCGAACTCCTGCCTCACCTCCTCGGTATGCCTCCGCACTTCTTTTTCCTCTTCAGCAGAAATTATTACCAATTCTCCGGAGTCGGATACCGTCCTGGGATATCCCTTCACTGCGACGTGCCAACGAAGCGTTTTGCCGGCATAGGAGGTGAAATCACACGCGGGAGTGCATGTCGTGTCGCTTGTCTCGGCTGAAAATACCTCCTTGCCTTTCAATTCGATACTTACCTTGTAAATTGTCTTTTCACCCTCGTCAATCCCATTGGGCGAGCCGAGCTGCACGAACGAAGGATACCACGCGAGAGTGAATCCCGACGGCATGGCATGGCTCTTTTTCACAGGCATTTCCACTTTTTTCTTGCCTGACGACATTCGCGAAACTGCACCGAGGTTCTTCATCATCGAGCCCTTGTCGGACTTCTGCTTGATCATGTTGCTGACCACCCAGTCGGAAAAATTCTTGAACGCCCCCGAGGTGATCTTGTCGCAATTATTAATCAGCGTGGCAGCGTTATACTCGCCTGCTTCCCTGATCTCGAAGGGCTTGCCGTTGCTGCATGACAGCGCGATATAGCCCTTCTCGGGCACGAGTATGATATCTCCGGTTATGAGCTTATCGCCGGCCGTGACTCCATCCGTGCCCGAATAATTCTTGACCGTCACTTTCGAATTAGCTGATACCACGCGGAGGTAATTCTTCCCGCCCGCCGCGGCTAACCCGCCTGCCCACGCTATCAGGACAAGGAGGACGATAATAAAATTAATCTTTTTCATACTTACCCCGACAAAAATGTTCTATTCTCTTGTATTGTTTTGTTCTTCGGTTGCTTCTTCAGTTGTTGTTTCTGATTCGCTCTCATTGCCGGCCGTTTCCTCCCTTTTCAATTTATTCGCTATCCATCTGAATGCCCGTTGGAATATGTTGTAGTAAATTTCGATCGTATTGGCTGAGAGGGCAACAGCCACCATGGCGAAAGAAAGGTCGAGAGTCACCCTCATCTTAATAAATATCATGTACATGCACATTATTATAAGAAGCATTTCCACAATCAGCACAAGCAGTGACGCAGTCTCGTAGAGTTCCTCGTGATTCAGGTAAATGTAGCTGAAAGCCAGGATATTGGTATAGCAAAGCAAAAATGCAATGATCAGGTTGGCCCAACCCGGAGCCGAGTATATATAATTGCCGGAAAGTATGGTCGAGACCGCGTTGGCATGGACTATCACCCCGTGCATGTCGCGGTCGGTTTTCCCCACGTAGCGCGGGTTCATCGGTGTGAAGTACTTATCTTCATTGTTGCTGATATCATCAAGGCTTGCCCCAAGGAACCCCATTAGAACAATTTTATCTTTCACGATGACGAGCGCGGCAGAGTCGCCCTTAAGCGCGCGTTCGGCATCGATGATATAGAAGGCGTTCGTGTTGCCTATATAATTTATCTGCTCGCGGTCGTTGCCGCGTGACCTCAATTTTTTATAGGCCCCGGGGCTGTATTCCTTCACAACGGCAGCCGGAAACGACAGTGCTTCGCCACCCTCCACACGCTCGGCCACGCCGAAGTGGCGGGCAGTCTGGTAATCCTCTATGTATAAATTCACATAACCCGCGATCGCCCCGCTCGAGAAAATATCGGGAGATTTCTCCAGTTTTCGCCATTTCCGCCCCCTCGCGTCCCAGTCATCAAGCTTGGTGGCCAGCACTGCCTTGCCGAACCTGCTCATTACTTTCGAAAACAGCGTATCGCCGGCGGGATTGGATGGATTTTCTATCAACGGGAATATATCGATTCCAATAACCTTTGGCCCGTGCCTGCAGATATTTTCGAGCTGAACGGCTATCAATGACTTCGGCAGGCTGCCAATATTCACGATAACTATCCTATCATCAAATTCATTTTTCTTGAGCTGCGAAAACACGAGGTCAGTATAATCAAAATCATTGAACATCTGCGACATCGGGTCAAGAAAATCAAAACTGAGAGGAGAAGCCACGATAAATAGCCACATCACCCCGAAAAGTCCCGCGGTTGCTATCAGGCAGTCAGGTCTGATAATTTTCTTTATCATGGCGTTTTATTAAAAATTAATTCTATAAGCCAAGCCGACTTTTACCTTCACTGTTGGAAACGGTATTTCTCTTCCCGTGGCCGTGGCGAATAACATATCTATATTGATCGGGCCCAGGGGAAAGATGAAACCGCCCGTCACGGGATAGTAAGCATATTGCTTACCGTCCACGAACATGTACCCTATGCCCGCGCTCAACCTGAACGTCTCCCCGGCTATTATCCCGTATTCATTCTCGAAAAAGTATGACCCTTCCAGAGCCGACCTTGAGCTATAGTATTTTCCCTCATTCCTGAAAATGGTCTCGACGGCTTGCCGCGATATTCCCCCTGCAGAAAAGAAAACGGCTGCGATGGTGCCCTTGTCGTCATTCTTTTCGATGTTGGCCCTGTATCCGAAAAGGAATTCCACAGCGCCGAACGGCCCGCCCCCTGAATTTTTGATATTGCTTTCCAGGTTCTTCACGGCGCCGAAGTCAAAGCCGTATGATGCCCCGAGCCTCGCGGTCCAGTATCTCGGCCTGTTTATATATCTCATGCTGTCCTGGAATTTCTGCCTTTCTTCCCTCTCTTTCTCGATCATCTTGAGCATGGCTTCCTGCGCGGCGCGCGAGCTGTCGAGAGTCTTGCTCTGAGCGGCCAGGCCTGCCTGAATGCTGTCGGCCCTCCGCCTGGATTCCGACATTGCAAGCTCCTGCGCTGCCTGCGCGCTCCTCAGCGAGTCCTGCGCCAGCAGCAGCTTCCTCCTTTCCACAAGCGACACATCCTCGATCAAAACGTCAGTGCCATAGGATATCTTCAGCGAATCCAGCACTTTTTTCAAGTACTGCACTTTTATGGCGGTGTTAAGGTTCTGCACGTCCACGCCCGCGCTCTTCGAATCATACCTCCCCTCCACCATGCCTATCACCTGGCCGAACGTGTTGAGCAGCGGGCCGCCGCTATTGCCGGGATTGGTCGGCGCATCGAACAGGAAGCGCTGCTTCGCCCCGGCCACGTTTATGCCTGAAATCACACCCTTCGACATGTTGAACTTGAACCCGAGAGGGTGGCCGAAAGCCACCACGTCCTCGCCCGGGATGCCCTCGCCGCCTATATATAGCGGCAACGCGGGCCGCTTCGGCACAGGGGCAATCTTCAGCAGCGCGATGTCATATGCCTTGTTCAGGTAAACCAATTTTTCAGGCCGAGCTGACACCCCGTCATAAAACTCGATATAAATACCCCTGATCGAATCTGCACCCTTGATCACGTGGTAGTTGGTAAATATGTACCCCTTGTTGTTCACGATGAATCCGGCGCCGATCTCGAGATCGTCAATAGCGGGCTTGATGTAAACAATGCTCGCGACGGCCGTATCCCTCAGCCTCGCTGTCGTGCTCTCCTGCCCAAGGCAGCGGGCCCCGGCAAGGGCGGCAGCCGCAAGTAAGATTAGTGCCGATATCACATTTCTGTTCATAATTCTTGTCAATATATTGTTTAAACATATTTATAACGCTATCGGCCCAAAAAATCTAAAAAAGAAGCACCTCAATAATTCAACACATCATACAAATCAAAGACACGAGAGAAGCGCAGAAAAATTATAAGCAATTTATATCTTCTTAACGCCGCCACGCCGGCTTTTTTCCCGCTGTCATCTCCGCGGAGGCGGAGATCCTTAAGTCTTTGCAATACAATAGATTCCCGCCTGCGCGGGTTGACGAAACATTTCCAGGCACGGCGCGCTCGCCGCTATGTGGCCGCGGACACGGCACGCCGTGTCCCTACGAAAAAACCACAACGCCGGCTTTTTCCCGTCGTCATCTCCGCGAAGGCGGAGATCCATAAGT
>CAZIHB010000075.1:0-8404 GCA_964538535.1 uncultured Hyphomicrobiales bacterium
TTTAAAATCAATATCAGAATTTTACTATAAGCGATAATAAGTCTTTATTTTGCTCGATAACACTTTGCCCCATCTCAAATTTTACATGATCATATTTTCTATATGCTAAAATAGATCAAACAATAAATATTATCAATGCCAAATGTATAAATGAACCAATTCAATGATTAATCGGGTAAAAAAATTGTGTAGATGAGTATTATAATTTAATTTGCTATCAAAAAATTGTGTTCGGGGTATATTTCATAAGCAAAGATTGATACGAGACATGCTTAGGTACAGCCCGATATATTATAGAGTTAGCGATTCACCGAAGACAAAAAAAACGGGGGCGAACAGCTTGCCCCCGATAAATTATACCTTAAGATATAAAATTTTTACTTCTTCAATATCTTCAGGAATTTCCTTTTGCCGACCTTGAACAGCCTCTCGGCGCTTAGTTCAATCCTGCAGAATGAATCGTCAATTTTTTCTCCATCGACATAGACTCCGCCCTGGTCAAGGAGTCGTTTTGCTTCTTTCTTGGATGGGGCAAGCCCGCTGATGACCATAATGTCCATGATGGGCATCTCGTTGGCTTCAGTCTCGATGAAGTATTCGGGTATCTCGTCGGGCAATTCTTTTTTCTTGAAAATACGTTCGAATTCCTCGAAAGCTGCAATTCCTGCTTCCTCGCCATGATAAAGTGCCACGACCCTCTTTGCCACGTCCACCTTCGCGTCGCGCGGGTGCAGGGCGCCGCTTTTCAGGCCGTCGGCCACCCGCTCGGCGTCGCGGTCGCTTGCAATCGCGGCATAGCGCAGGTAGCGGGGAATCAGGCTGTCGGGGATAGACATGATCTTGCCGAACATTTCCCTCGGCACATCAGTCAGTGCAATGTAATTATCGAGCGATTTGCTCATCTTTTCCACGCCGTCGGTTCCCTCGAGTATCGGCATTGTGACGATACATTGAGCTTCCTTGCCGTAAGCTCTCTGGATTTCCCTTCCCACGATCAAGTTGAATTTCTGGTCTGTGCCGCCAAGCTCCACGTCGGATTCGATAGCGGCGGAGTCCATGGCCTGGGCGAGCGGGTAGAGAAGTTCATGCACACTAATGGGCACGCCTATTTTGAACCGCTTCGAGAAATCGTCGCGTTCGAGCAGCTGCGCGACTGTATATTTTGAGCAGAGAGCGATCACGTCATTGAAATTCATTTTCGAAAGCCATTCTGAATTATACCTTACTTCAAGGTTTTCCTTCGAAAGGATGAGAGATGCCTGCTCAAGATAGGAACGCCCGTTGATTCTTGTTTCTTCCATTGTCAGTTGCGGCCGGGTTTTTGATTTCCCGGAAGGATCGCCGATCATGGCAGTGAAATCGCCGATAATCAGAACGGCTTTATGGCCGAGATCCTGAAACTGGCGCATCTTGTGAAGGACCACCGCGTGCCCTATGTGCAGATCGGGCCTGCTGGGGTCGGCCCCAAGCTTGATAATCAGAGGTTTATTTTTAAGTATCGAATGCTCGATTTTCCGGACGAGCTCCTCTTCCGGGATTATTTCCATCGCGCCCCTGCGGATGACGTCCATTTGTTCGTTTACTGACGGGAACATATTTCCAATACTACTATATATATGGTTGATAATATTTCTAATTTACAGACAGTCCAAAAACCATCTTCAATACAAAAATAAGAAATATAAAGTAAAAATATGTTTCCTGCAGTGCCGGGGTTAAAAAATCATTCGAGGAGGCGTTTAAGTTCTTCAATGCTTTTTACGGGAAGAGAGCAATTGAACTTGTCGCAGACGTAAACAACAAGCTCATCCGCGGGTGTGCCCAAATTTCCGATATGCAGAACCTGCGAGAAAAATTCATTTTCGCCGGGGCCGCCCGCGCGGAGAATAACCGTGTTGTTGGGCGTGAAGCCTGATCGTGCCGTGCGGATATAGTCTTCTGCCTCGGCCGGGCCCGAGGGGGAGGAGATAAGAATGTGCATCCCGGGGTTGAAATGAAAATCCAGCCCGCAAAGGAAACACGAGTAGCCTGTCGGCAGGCTGTCAACGTGCCCGGAGAAGAACCTGACAAGCCGCAGAGCTTTATCCTCGTATTTCGGATTGGCCGTGATTTTCCACAATTTCAGCAGGACGAGCAAAAGCACCGAGTTGCCCGAAGGAATGGCCCCGTCATAGACTTCTTTTTTCCTCGCGAAAAGGTGAGCGGCGTCATTTGAATTAAAGAAAAATCCACCCGAATTATCTTCGAACCGGGAGATAACCGTGTCGATCAAGCCAATAGCCAGACTAAGGTATTGAACGTCGAAGGTTGCCTCGTAAAGCTCGATCAGTCCTTTTGCAAAAAATACATAATCATCGAGCATCCCGTCAATCGCAGCCTCACCGTCGCGATAGCGGTGAAGCAGCTTTCCGGACCCGCGCATGAGCCCTGATGCTAAAAAATCGGCACAGCGCCGTGCAACCCCGATCAAAGCATTATCATCAAATGCTTTCCCTGCCATTGCAAGGGAGGCAATCATCAGGCCGTTCCAATCAGTAAGAATTTTGTCGTCTATCGCGGGATGCACCCTCTTTTCCCGTTCCCGAAACAGTATGGATTTGCAGGTGTTGATGTAGCTGGCCAGGTTTTCGGCCGGTATGCCTGTTTCGCTTGCCGTAATTTCGAGCGGAGCCGACATGAACAGCACGTTTGGCGGTTCGCTTGCCTGCCCTTGCAGGATTTTCGCGTTTCCCTCGGGCAGCACGTTGAAGACCCTGCAAAAAAGTTCAGGATCGGGCAGAATTTTATTTATTTCATCAAAGCTCCAAGTGTAAAAATTGCCCTCGATACCGTCGCTGTCGGCATCCTCGGCCGAATAGAAACCACCCTCGGGGCTTGTCAGATTTCGGTAAACGTAATTGATAATTTCGTAGGCGGTGCTCTTATATAAAGGATTGCGCGTTGCAAGCCAGGCTTCCACGTATGTGGCAAGAATTGCAGCCTGGTCGTAAAGCATTTTTTCGAAATGAGGCACAATCCATTGTGAATCAGTGGAATACCTGTGGAATCCTCCTCCAAGATGGTCGAATATTCCCCCCATGCGCAGCGAAGTCAGAGTGATGTCGCACATCTCGAGGGCTCTTTCTCTTTTGCTTGATTTGTAATACCGAAGGAGGAATGAAATATTGCTCGTGACGGGGAACTTCGGAGCACGTCCGAATCCTCCGCTGATGGGATCGAAGTCAGATTCGAAAAGCATGAAGGCACGCTCGAAGATTGATTTATCAATGGAACGCAAGCCTCCGGGTTTGTGCATTTCCCGCATGATGATTTCGAGGTCTGATGCTGAAGAGAACACTTCGTCGCGCTTTTTATCCCAAATCTCCCTGATCTTGGGCAGCAGCTCCAGAAGGCCGATCCTTGTCTCCGAGGACAGCTTCGGGATGTAAGTGGCGGCAAAGAAAGGGGCCTGCCCGGGTGTGGCAACGATAGTCAGGGGCCACCCGCCGGAGCCATTGAGCAGATGGCAGGCTGCCATGTAAATGGAATCTATATCCGGCCTTTCTTCTCTATCGACCTTGACGGGAACAAAGTTCGCGTTGATCATTTCGGCAACTTCCTCATCCTCGAAGGATTCCCGTTTCATCACGTGGCACCAGTGGCAGCTTGAAAAGCCGATTGACAGGAATATAGGTTTATCCTCGCTCATTGCCCTCGTGAAGGCTTCACTGCCCCACGGATACCACTCAACGGCATCATTGGAATGCTCGAGAAGATAAGGGCTTTTTTCATTTATCAGATGATTGGATTTTCCGGCCATTTTATTTGTTTTTTCCATCTATTATATCCTTTTATGTTAAAAACGTACAGACGGAATTTTATTATAACTTGCTTTTCAACAATTTTTAGATTGGAAGAAATGAATTTATGCTTATTTTAATGCGAAATGATTGTAGCAGCTATCTATACATATATGGAGAAAATAAATGAGAATTGCCGATGCCCATTGCGACACGTTGACAACATATCCCGATAATCCCTTCATGAGCGTGAAAGCGCATTGGGATGCCGAACGATTCAAGGCCGCGGGCGGCACGCTGCAGTATTTCGCCATCTTCACACCCGAGGAATACAGCGGTGACTCCGCGTTTTATTTTGCCGGCCGCCATGCCGGGCTCTTTCATGGGTTTCTCGGGCGGCACAAATCTCCGCGTTTGTCATTGCTGGAAAGTGCCGGAAATTTCGACGAGGATGCAATAAATATAGTCTTGGCACTCGAGGGGGCTTCCCCCTTCGTCAACCGCCTCGAAAATATCCACGCGTTCCGGAAGATGGGAATCCGGGCAGTCACACTATCATGGAATCACAGGAATTTCCTGTGCGACGGCGTCGATAATTCCGCGGGGCTGACGGCATTCGGCCGGGAGGCAATCGCGGAGATGGAACGACTCGGGATGATTATTGATGTCTCGCACCTCAACGCGGCAGGATTTGACGACGTGGCCGAGGCAGCGAGCAAGCCATTCATGGCGTCTCACTCCAACGCGAGGGCGGTTCGCCCTCACAGAAGAAACCTTGCAGACACGCAGATCAAGGAGATAATATCGAGGGGAGGCTTTATCGGGATAAATCTATATTCCGATTTCCTTGCTGATGAAGGCGAAGACTCAAAGAAAGCAATCTGCACGCACATCAGCCATTTTCTTAACCTCGGCGGCGAGAACGTGCTCGGTATGGGGGCGGATTTTGACGGAATCACTTCTTGCCCGTTTGCCGACGTCTCGGGTTACGGCGAGATAGCGGGCATGCTGAAAGAAGACTTGCTGCTCGATGATGTCCTTATTGAAAAAATTATGTATGGCAATTTGAAAGAATTTACACTCAGGAAGTTAGGAGAGGGGAGATGAAACTGGAACTACCGGGCATGAATGCCCTTGTATGCGGAGCATCGCAGGGCATAGGGCGGGCCTCCGCGTTGCGGCTTGCCGAGATGGGGATGAACGTGGCGATAGCAGCCCGAAACAAGGAGTCCCTGGAAGAGGCCCTTCGTATGCTGCCGAACGGAGGCAGCAGCAATCACAAAGCTATAGTCGCGGATTTCAGCGATTCCGAGAGTGCCGCATCAATAATAGCAGAGGAGCTTGCCGATTGGAAGTCGGTTTCAGTGCTTGTGAACAACGCCGGCGGCCCGCCTCCCGGCACAGCTCTTACTGCAAGGCCCGAGGATTTCATTCGGGCGTTCGAGTCGCACCTTATCATGAATCAGAGGCTCGTTCAGCATTTTGCAGATGGAATGAAAAAGGATGGTTTCGGGCGGATTATCAACATTATTTCGATAAGCGTGAAGCAGCCCATCGAAAATCTTGGAGTTTCCAACACACTGCGCGGAGCCGTTGCAAGCTGGTCAAAAACCCTCTCGCACGAGCTTGCACCATACGGTATCACCGTGAACAACGTGCTGCCCGGCCACACCATGACGGGACGGCTGGAATGGCTGATCAGAGAAAATGCAGCGAGAGAGGGCATGACGATCGAGGAATACAGACAGAGAATGATCAGGGATGTCCCGGCCGGAAGATTCGGCAAACCTGAGGAAGTAGCGGCTGCGGTGGCATTTTTTGCCTCGAAACAGGCCGGTTTTATCACGGGAGTAAATCTGCCCGTTGACGGAGGTTACCTTAAGTGCATTTGAAGCAAGAAAATTTCTGCAAATTAAAATATTGATAAACAGGCTTGATTGTTAATCTTTCAACTTAAAGATTAGTCTTTGAAAGCTATGGAATTGAAAGAGCGAGGCAGAAAAGGTATTCATACTTACCCACTTATTTAGCTGTTAAGTTAGAATTAATTGAGCTACATATTTTTTCTTTAAACCCAATTTTTTTCTTGGTAAAGTTATCGAAGACTTATATCTTTGTTTTGGGGTGGATTTGCAAAGCAGCATAATGAGGAGGGCCGGTTCCGGCATTCCCCATTGATGGATAAATTGGAAAGGTGCTGACAGTTACGGTGAAGTCCGCAACGGGTTGTTCCTTATTTTTGCAGAGCTTCTGAAAGATTTTTGCCTCTTGGAGGGCATTGCAGAGGGGTGCAAAATTATTTTATTTGATGGGGGGGATTAGATTTCAAGATGGTAATCAGCAAGTTAAAATCCTGGATAGCAAGGCTTTTGGGCTTTGATGAGCAGTCGAAAAAGAAGCTGTTCATAAGGCTCGGAGTGCTTTCAGGTGTGTTCACCCTGCTGATCATCTTGGCCAGGTCCTGGAATTCAGGCCAGGTAGTGCAGGAAATAACCGTTGAAGGAAACAAAAATATAAGTGTCGGTGAAATAACCGATATTGTTAAGAATTACGCTCTAAACCGCTCGAAAAGCGATATTGATATGGCAGGCATAAAGAGGTTGCTTGAGTCAAACCCCTATATCCTTAGTGCAGCAGTTAAGGATGACGGGGTGAAGGAATTAAGGTTAGTCATCAAAGAAAGAGAGCCGGTGGCAATGGTTCAGAACCGGGAGGGCGAACTCAGCCTTGTCGGTAATGACGGGAACATCATGCCCTACAGGCTGCTCGGAGGGATCTCGAATCTACCGATGATCAGCGGTGCAAACTGTTATAACAGGATGGATACTTCAGCAATCAGGGGAGCAGTAAAGATTGTGGAAGAGCTGAACCTGGAAAGCAGCAAACCCCTGGACAATCTCGTGTCCGAGATATGTTTCGATTGGAGCACACGGTCATACACGCTACTGACCACTTGCGAAGGAGTGAAAGTGCATGTCGGCAGGGCAGAAGATCTATCCTCCAAGCTGGGCAGCCTTAAAAGATTCTGGCTCGACGGCTTCAAGATGCTAAATGATCTCGGCAAGACTAATATTGATGTCAGATGGGCGGAGAGGGTGATTATTAGTTGATAAAATTGAAATAATATATAGCAATTAGAGATCTATTTTGCAAATCAAAGGGGGGAAAAAGTGATAGCGAAACAGACCAACCAGATTTCTGTCGGTTTGGATATTGGTACAACCAAAATTTGTGCGTTGATCGGAGCACCTGATGTCAAGCCCGGTACCATGAAAATACTCGGCATCGGCATAGCTGAAAGCGAGGGGCTGAACAGGGGCGTAGTAGTCAACATCGATAAAACAGTCAAGGCAATCAAGTCTGTGATCGAGCAAGCACAGCAGCAATCGGGCGTAAAAGTGAGCGAAGTGACGGTAGGAATAGCCGGTGACCACATCGAATCATACCAGACACGCGGGGTTGTGAGCATATCAAATTCCACCCACGAAATTGCTCAAGAGGACGTTGACCGCCTGATTGAAGACACCAAAAAAGTGGCCATACCGGCCGAACGCAGCATCATTCATGTGATACCCCAAGATTTTATCATTGACGGCCAGGACGGCATTCATAACCCTGTCGGAATGTGCGGGGTGCGCATGGAGGCCAACGTGCATATTGTAACCGGGCTCACAACCGCTATCAATAATCTCTACAGGTGCGTTGAAAGGGCCGGACTGAAAGTGAAGGAAGTTGTCCTCGAGCCCCTTGCAAGCAGCTATTCTGTGCTATCCGAGGAAGAGAAGGAAGTCGGCGTCGCTCTGATCGATATTGGCGGAGGCACAACTGATATTGCCATTTTTGAGGAAAATATCATCAGATATACCTCAGTTTTTGCCATTGCCGGCAAGCAAGTGACAGACGACGTCAGGAAAGGCCTTGGCATAATACACTCCCAGGCTGAAAGAATCAAACGCGAATACGGCCACTCGTTCATGCCGTCAATTTTGCAGGACGAGGTGTTCATGATACCGGGCATCGGCGGCAGGAGCCCCATGGAGGTTTCGAAAAGCTCACTGTGCCACATTCTTCAGGCCAGGATGGAAGAAATTTTCGAATTTGCAAATGCCGAGATCAGAAGGTCGGGCTATGCAAGCAGGCTTGGTGCAGGTGTAGTGATCACCGGCGGAGCCACGTTGCTGAAGGGAACCGACGAGCTGGCTCAGGAAATGTTCGGGCTGCCCGTCAAGGTCGGCATTCCCGCCGGAATATCATATACAGGGCTTGCTCCCGAGGTGGAGAGCCCGATTTATTCCACTTCCGTCGGCCTTGCCCTCTATGGCCTAAGGGATATGGAATACAGGGAAGAACTGCAGCCGGAACCCGTGATGGAAAGCACCGCAGCCGCGAACGAATACGAGCACGACGAAGTGCACGAACCGGCGAAAGCTGAAGCAGCTCCGGAGGCAGTTGAAAATCATAAAGACCATGAACCCGGCGAGCATAAAGCGAAGACCAAAGAATTCTCCAAATTCGGTAAAAGAATTAAGGATTTCCTGAAAGAACTATAAAAGTAGAAAATAATTGTTGAATATATAGTTAAGGATTTATTATGCCAATCCAATTAGATACTTCTGTAACAGGCG
>CAZIHB010000076.1:0-8359 GCA_964538535.1 uncultured Hyphomicrobiales bacterium
GTTCCTTCGACCTCGCGCTGCTTCGCGACGTCATCGAGCACCTTGACGAGACGGAAACAGCCCTGAGGAACGTTTCACATTTCTTAAAACCCGGCGGGCGCCTGTTTGTCACGTTTCCGCCGTATAACTCGCCATTTGGCGGCCACCAGCACACTCTCGGCAATCTCGCCGGAAAAATCCCCTACATACACCTGCTCCCGCTTCCGATTTTCAACCTGCTTGCCGGGAGCGGCCGCCCTGCAGACCGCGAGGAAGTGCTCCGCCTGCGCGGCATACGGCTCAGCCCGGCAAAATTCACACGGGCGGCACGCGCTGCCGGCTACGAGATCCTCAGAAGCGAATACTACCTGCTGCGCCCTGTTTTCAAGATGAAGTTCGGCCTGCCTGCGCTGCGGCTGACCCCGTTATCTTTTCTGCCGCTCGTGAAGAGCTTCTTCAGCCTTGAAGCCGCTTATTTACTGAGAAAATTATGAAATTTCTGCGTTTCAAAGTAGATTTGTAACAATAAATGAATGTGTAACCTGGATTCTATATGGATAAATTTGTTATAAATGGCGGGGCCAGGCTCTGCGGAAGGATCGCGGTCTCGGGCGCCAAGAATGGCTCCCTGGCATTGATACCCGCCACCCTGCTTGCCCCCGGAACTTACACTCTCGGGAACACTCCCAACCTGCGCGACGTGTGGACCATGTCGCGATTAATGTCCTCGCTCGGCGTTTTCTGCGAGCTGAACAACAACGACCTCTTCGTCGATTCACGCAACGTCACGAGCCACGAGGCCCCCTACGAGCACGTCAAGAAGATGCGCGCATCTTTCTACGTCCTCGGGCCGCTTGTGGCGCGCTATGGCGAGGCGAGGGTTTCACTGCCGGGCGGCTGCGCCTGGGGCCCAAGGCCCGTGGATCTCCACCTGAAGGGGCTGGAGAAGCTCGGTGCCGAGATCACTCTCGAGTCGGGATACGTCGTGGCAAAAGCAGAGAAACTAAAGGGCGCGAAATTTCATTTCGACGTCTCGAGCGTGGGCGCAACCGGCAACATGCTTATGGCTGCCTCGCTGGCGAAAGGCACAACACTGCTCACCAACGCGGCTCTCGAACCCGAGATCACTGCCCTGGCGAGGATGCTCGTGAAGATGGGCGCCAAAATTGACGGCATCGGCACATCGGTGCTCGAGATTGAGGGCGTGGACGAGCTGAAACCAGTGGATGAGGAAACCATCCCGGACAGGATCGAGGCAGCGACTTTCCTGATCGGCGCCGCGATGACAAAAGGGAAAATCGAGCTGGAGAAGACGAATCCCTATCACCTGACTGCGGTGATCGCCAAGCTTGAGGACGCGGGCTGCAAGGTGGACGTGAACGGCGACAAGATCCTGCTCGAGATGGATCAAGACCCCGCACCCGTCGATTTCGTCACTGCGGTGTATCCGGGACTGCCGACGGACATACAGGCCCAGTGGACTGCCTTCATGCTGAAATGCTCCGGTTCGGCAAGGATCACCGACACCGTTTACACCGACAGGTTCAAACACGTGCCCGAGCTCATCAGGCTTGGCGCCGACATTGAAATTGTTGACAATTCCGCGTTGATAAAGGGCGTGCCGAGGCTATCAGGAGCCACGGTGATGTCGTCAGACCTCCGCGCGAGTGCTTCGCTCATCCTGGCTGCCCTCGTGGCAGAAGGCACGACGGAAGTGCTCAGGGTCTATCATATCGACAGGGGCTACGAGTCAATCGAAAGCAAGCTTGCCGCTCTCGGCGCCTCGATCAAAAGAGTGCAGACCGAGCTGATCTGATAATCAGCCGATATAGATAAAGAAACGCCGTGTAAACCATTTTGCAGGTTCTTTCAGGCATCTGCAAAATGGTTTGATTGATGCAATTTGATTGATACAAATTTCTACAGCTTTGTCTCAACAAAGTGTTTGAAGATCGTGCGCCAGGTGTCCCGGCAATACCCCCATTCATTGCCCCAAATATCGACCATGTGCGGGATATTCTTATCGTTGAGTATCTCGCCCAGCTTCGTGGCGCAGCCGGGATGCTCTCCGGGGCCCGAGCCCGAGGCTAAATAGACGTGGTGCCGGCTTCTGAGGTTGGAAAGCCAGTAATTATCATTCAGGTTGGGCAGGTAGTGAACAGGTGAATTGAAATAGCAATTCTCGTCGAAGTAATTTTTTGAGTATTCCTGTATGTTATAAAGCCCGTCTATGGCCAGGGTGCCGATCAGCAGGTCGGGCCTGCGGAAGAAAGTGTTCGCCGCGTGGAAAGCCCCGTGGGCGCAGCCGGCAGTAAGTATCGGCACGGCACTGCCGCAGGAATTATAAATGAACGGGAGCAGCTCCTCGATTATGAAATTGTTGTACTCATAATGCCGCTTCGACTTTTGCTCGGCCGTCACCTCGTCGCCGGCGAGCCACGATTCGCCGTTCACGCTGTCAACCGAATATATCTTTATTCTGCCGTTTTTTATATAATTTTCAACCGATTCGATCAGCCCTTCCGTTTCATTTTCGAGGCAACTATCACCAAGCGTAGGGAAAAGGATCAGCGAGAGGCCGAAATGCCCGAATATACTCACGTTGATATCCTTGCCTAAATGCTTGCTGTTTATAACTGTTGCTTCCCTTCTCATTTCCGTTTTCTCAATATTACCCTGAAAACCTTTTTAAATTTAATTCTAAGTATTTAAAAAAGCAAAGCAATATTTCAACCTTTAATCCCCTTCCGCGGGGCAGAACTCCGGTGCGAAAGGCAGCCTGGAATCGAAGAAAATGAATAGCTCTCCCTCCGCCACATCAATCGTTACGCTCTCCCTCTCGGCCCTGTTTCTCGCGCCCTCCCGCTCCCCCAGCCCGAGTGCCTCGCCGCGCAGCTCCCAGTGGAAACCCGAGGTGGCAAGCACCGCCCTTGGCTGCGGGATGAGCGAAATGGTCTCGCCTGGGCGGAAATCAAAACGCGCAGGCTCGCGCAGGGCCATGCCGTACCTGCCGAGATCAAGCACGCAAAGGTTCATGCTGCGGGAATAGCGCATGAAAACGCTCCAGTTGTTGAGCGTGTGCTCGAGCTCCCCGCCATGAAAGCCGATGATCAGCAGATTGTCTAAACTATTGTCCCGGCAGTAACGCAGTATTTTCTCGAAATCGTTGGAATCCTGGTCCGGAATGCAGATTATACGGCTGGAGGGGAAGTCTGCTTTCCTGCCGTGCTCTCTGATTGAATCCATGTCGCCGATGATAATATCCGGCATGATTCCCACTTCTGCCAGCCTAAAGGCAGCGCCGTCCGCCGCGATGACGGGCAGCTCGCCCGCGCGCACAATCTCCTCGCCCGCCGGGATGTCGGCATTAAGGCAGACCACGGCATCAAAGCCCTTATTTCCGAATCGTATGTATTTCAACTTTTATATTTCCGAAAATAATTAATCAATCTGAAGCGGTAAAATTATGTTTTTTTTGCCCTCTGAAACAAAATATTTGATTTTTCGTTGTAACTATCAGAGGTTTTAATATGTTTTAACATATAAGAATATATAGGTAAATCCGGTTAAATAAGTACGAAGTATCAAGATGAAAAAACTTATACAACTAATCATGATCGCGATCATTTCCACGGCGAGCATCGGCACCGCCAAAGAAATTATTACGGCAGGCGTTTCGGGGTCCAATGTTGTTATAAGTCATAACGACATAAACGCGAACTGCTCGGCGAAGTTCAAATCCTACATTGCGATGAACGGCAGCCGCATATCGATCACGCAGATCGATACGTCGAAGGACAGGGCCTACTGCAATTGCGATTTCGACATGAAATACTACCTGAACTCGCTTCAGCCCGGCACTTATACAGCCGATATTTTCAGGGAATATCAGACAAGATACGGCTATCCCTCCAACTCGAAAGAGCAGGTGGGCAAAGTGGAATTCACGGTGAAGGCCCCGACAAGATCCGTGCTCTCCGCCTTCGACTACGAGCAGTCGCCCTGCAAGGGCACCGACGTGAAGCAGCGGAAGCAGCTCAACGGCTCGGGGCTGCAGGTCTATCCCAATCCGGCCGTCTCGAACGTCACAATAAAATACGAGCTGGAGAGCGATGCGGACGTGACGCTGAAATTATACAACATGCTCGGCAAGGAGCTGATGTCCGTGAGCAGGCGCGACATCGACGCGGGCAGCCACAGCATAGTGCTCAACGCCGGCGAGCTTCCCCCCGGCATGTACGTGGGCAAGCTGACCACCTCGGAGGGCAAAGCATACTCATTCAAGCTCACGTGGTCGAAGTAGCCTCGGTGAATTCTTTCGGCGGCAGGCCCGGGAGGATGGCCATGATAAAATCCACTGCCTTCTCGAGCTCCGCGAGCGTTTTGGAGTTGTCGATCACGAAGTCGGCAACTCTTATTTTTTCTTCGGAGGACAGCTGGCTCTCCATCCTTCTCAGCACTTCCTCCCGCGAGATGCCTCCCCTTCGGAGCACCCTTTCCACCCTGGTTTCTTTCGGGGCATCCACGACGACGACGTAGTCGAATCCCTCGTCCAGCTCTGCCTCGTAGATAAGCGCGCTCTCCACGAAAATCAGGTTTTCGCCCGAACTGACTAATTTCTCGCATTCGTCAATCATTTTCTGGATGACATATGGATGCACAATCGAGTTAAGTTTCGCGAGCCGCTCCTCGTTCCCCGCGGCAAAAACCTCGGCAGCAAGGAATGCCTTGTTCAGAGTCCCGTCGGGAAGGTAGCACTCGCCGCCGAATTCCCCGCCAAGCTTCTCACGGATCTCCGGGCTTTCCGCCATCAGCTCCCTGGCGGAATCGTCCATCGAAAGCACCTTGAATCCCCTTGATCTGATGCTGTCGGCAACGGCAGATTTTCCTGAGCCTATGCCGCCCGTGATGCCGATTATCAATGATTGACCGTCCATTTTATTTGCCACCTGTTAATGTTTCGGATTAATGAGAGAATATCGCACATGATCGCGCCAGACGCCATTTATTTTTATTAAAGATTTCGATATGCCCTCGGGCTCGAAACCGATTTTTTCAGCCAGCCTGAGGGAAGGGATATTGTCGGGCAGTATGTTAAGCACCAGGCGGTGGAAATCGAGCTCGCCGAAGAGCTCCTCAATCACGCGCGCCAATGCTTCGCGCATGTAGCCTTGGCGCAGGTGGGCCGAGTCGGTCTTGTAACCTATCACGCACGACGAGGCCGTTGTCCTGACGATTTCCGAGATGGATATGTCACCGATGATATTTCTGCCCTCCGGATCACCGGCAAGAAAAAGATAATACCTGAAACTGCGGAAGTTGGCCAGCGCATCGAACTCGTACCATATTTTTTCCAGCTGGTAGGAAGATGAGTAGAACTGCCTGGGCAGATCCGGCATCGAGGGCTCGAAATGGGCCCTGTTGCGCAGGAAGTAGCTTTCCACCTGCCTGATCATGGATGGATGAACGGTGCGCAATATCAGACGCTCCGTGGCCAGTTCCTTCTTTATATAGCTTTTTGCCGCCATGCGGACAAAAATAATAATTTTTCTTGTATAGAAGCGATATTATTCTTAAATTTGTATTCTCTTTTTGAGAGGCCTTGGTCCCATCGACTAACGGTTAGGTCACCAGCCTTTCACGCTGGCAGTAGGGGTTCGAATCCCCTTGGGATCACGGAGAGGAAAAGTTAAGCCCTTGAATTTCAAGGGCTTTTTTTTTACTTCATTTGACTCATGGCACTATTGCACTATAATTTGAAACAACACGGGAATGACCTCCCCCGCGGAGCCTACTTCCTGCGGATCAAGGCAGCCGAAAAGGAATACGACAAGCTCGTCATAAAGCTTTGATCACTAATATTCCCCGATATGCAGCGATCCGGGCACTTCCCGCGAGTTCCTCGCGTAGCCCAGCTCAGCGAGAAAGTTCGTGAGCGTGGCCACCATGCGGGGGTTCCCGCAGAGGAAGAAGTGAGTGCGCGCGGGGTCGATTTCAATACCTGCCTTTTCCTTCAGCAGGCCGGCTTCCAGGTGTTCCTGAATTTGGCCCGTCAACCCGTTCCAGGATGCCTCGTCCTTGAGTATGGTCGGGAAATAGTAAAAATTATCGAACGAGCTCTCGAGCAGCTTCAGCTCGCTGTAATACCCCAGGTCCCAGGGATAGGCTGCACCATGGAGGACGGCGAGCTTCATGTCGGCACGTTCTTTCAGGTGCGAGCGCAGGAAGCTCACGTAAGGCGCCAGCCCCGTGCCCGTGGCTATCATCACCACGTTGCAGTCCGCGGGGGCTTCATTAAGCTTGAATATTCCGAATATTCCGGTGTCCACCCATATCCTCGCCCCCTGCACGAGATTGAAGAGCCGTGGGGTCAGCTGCCCCGCCTTTACCTGGGTGATGTAGAATTCAAAGTCGCTCGTCTCGTTGTTGGCCGATGCAATCCAGTACGGCCGCTTGATCATGAGCGCGGGGTCAGGGCTGTCCAGAGGTATCGCGGAATTCATGGACCTTTCCTCAGCTGCAAGGAGGCCGATGTGTGTATATTGCCCGGCCACGAATTGCTCCCGTGGCTCATCCGTCCTCACCCTGAGTATCATCATATCGGGCGTCATCATGATCTTGCCCGTCACCGTCGCGTTGTATTTTATTTCGCCCATAACCTGCCGCCTGATTTGTCCCGATATACTTATTCGGTGACGTCGGAACATAATTTTTATTAAACAGTATCATGTTATCTCACGTAGCGAATAATTCCGGAATCGATGCAACTTTAAATAAATTTTGCACGTACTGACAGTAGATTTATTTATTTTTACCGCGTTTAAGAGGCGAGAATATGGGAAAGAAATTTATATTGATTTTGGCGGCTGTACTGGTTGCGATAGCGGCGGCAGCCTGCACCTATAACGATAATCCGTCGGATGCCGGAGGCAATTCCGACATCAGGTCGTTCACATTCACCCTGCCCTCGAACGGCTGGCGCCCCGCCGAGGAAAGAAACCACTGGTACCAGCGCATCAGCGCGCCCGAGATCACGCCGGACATCGCCGAGTATGGCACCGTGCTCTGCTATTTCAAGAACAAGTACGATGCCTGGGCCCCGCTGCCCTCGAACGAACTCTTCCCCGGTGACAGCCTGAATTCCTACAAATCGATCAGTTTCAGCTACCTGGATAACTATATCGATTTCGATTACCGGGACGTGAGCACGGTGGCAACTTATCCCTACAAGGACTTCCTGATCAAGGCCGTGGTGCTCAGCGAGGCCTTCGTCAAGCCGTGGGCGGTGCAGAACGTGCCTGATTATGAGTGTTTGAAGAAAATGTACAACCTGAAAGATTAGCATGGCCGAAAGCAGCTTGTTCAAAGAAATTTCCTCGCTCGCGACGGAAAGAAGGAACCCGGACACGGAGAATATAGACCTTGCAAGCGCGAGGGAAATTCTCGAGATGATCAACGCCGAGGACGCGAAAGTGGCCCCCGCTGTGCGGGAAGTAATCCCCGAAATTGAAAAAGCGGTGCTTCACCTGGCAGCAGCCTTTCGGGCGGGTGGCAGGCTGTTCTACTTCGGCGCCGGCACGAGCGGCAGGCTTGGCGTGGTGGACGCCTCGGAATGCCCGCCCACCTTTGGTACGGATCCCGCGATGGTGCAGGGAGTGATCGCGGGCGGAACTCCCGCGATATTCCGCGCGCAGGAAGGAGCCGAGGACTCGCGCGAGGCCGGAGCCGGGGAAGTGCGCGCCAACGGGATCGAGCCGCCCGACGTTTTCTGTGGCATTGCAGCCAGCGGCAGGACTCCCTGGGTGCTCGGCGCGATGGAAGAAGCGGCGCGCCGCGGCTGCTTCACGATTTTCATTTCCACCTCGCCAAGGGAAAAAGTTCTCTCGTTGGGCGCGCGCGCTGACGTGATGATCTGCCCCGTCGTGGGCCCTGAAGCAATCGCCGGCAGCACGAGGATGAAATCCGGCACGGCGCAAAAGCTCGTGCTCAACATGCTGACAACGGCCTCGATGATACTGATCGGCAAGACCTACGGCAACGTGATGGTGGATCTTCAGCTCACGAACAAGAAGCTCGCCGAGCGCTCGAAAAAGATTATCATGGACATCTGCACGCTCGATTACGACTCGGCTGCCGCACTGCTCAGCCAAAGCGGGGGCCACGTGAAAACCGCCATAATGATGCACTTCAGCGGCCTGGAGAGGGAAGCGGCGCTTGCCCTGCTCGAGAAGCACGAGGGCCGCATCAGGCCCGCCCTGCGAGAGATGGCGGCCGGCTCCGCTGTGCCGCGTGGGTAATTTTACATGCTTCGCTTCCTGATCATGCTGCATGATTCAAAGGACTGCAGCGTAAAGTCATAAGGCTTGAGGAAATATTCAGT
>CAZIHB010000077.1:0-8287 GCA_964538535.1 uncultured Hyphomicrobiales bacterium
GTTGAACCGCGCCCGCGGGGCCGGCGCCCCGGTGATACACGTCGTGCACCATTCGAAGCCCGGTGCCGCTTTATTCGATCCCGAGAAACCGAACTCGAAAATAATCGAAAAGCTGGCGCCGGCCGAGGGTGAAAAAGTCGTTGTCAAGACGCTGCCAAGCGGATTCACCGGCACAAGCCTGAAAGAGGAAATTGATGCAACCGGCAGGAACAGCCTGATCGTGGCTGGATTCATGACTCACATGTGCGTCAGCAGCACTGTCAGGGCAGCCTGCGAGCTGGGGTATAAAGTGACGGTTGTTTCGAGTGCCTGTTCTGCCAGGGACTTGCCCATGGCGGACGGCGATATAGTCTCTTCGCAGGTGCTGCACTCTGCCGAGCTCGCTGCATTGCGCGACAGGTTCGCCATGATTGTCGGGGAGGCGAAAGACATAAGGTAGGCGGGAAAAATTGTTGTGTGCTTTTTCATTTGTTCCGAATATTTTTTCGGGAGATATGATAAATTTGTTATTTTTATCAGATGTGATTTCTGAAGCATGGAATTGATAACAAATTCAGGACTGATTGCATGGCGGTTCACGATAATACATCTCGAAGCATTCTTATAGTTTTCCTGATAGTGCTTATTTTCTACCTGATGTCGTCCCTGGCGTCAATACTGCTGCCACTCGTGCTTGCAGTGCTCGTTGCAGCGTTGTTTCAGCCGCTCATCATGGCACTGAAGAAAATAAGAATACCAAACTTCATGATCCTGCCGCTTGTGATGCTGATTTCGCTCGGGGCTCTTTTCCTGATTTATATAGTAATATCGGGCACGGCCACGGACATTGCCGACCAGTATGACTATCTTTCGCAGAAAGTCATGAAAAAGAGCAATTCACTCGTCTGGTGGGTCAATCACACTTTCGGCAGCCGCTACAGCCTGAACGGACTGATCCGGCTTGCCGGAAAGAATATTGATGCCAAGTGGGTTTCAAATGCTGCAGGCAACGTGCTCGCATCCCTCAGCTCTTTTGCCGGGTCATTCGTCATGTTCGCACTTTATTATATCGTGCTGCTCTCGGGCATGGCCAACTATAAAACTTTTATCCGGTACGTCGGTGGGGATAACAGCGATAATCTGCTCGCCTCCTACGAGAAAGTGCAGAGTTCGATAAATTCCTACATGCTTATCAAGACAGGCGTGAACCTCCTTAACGGGCTGATGTTCTACCTGATCTGCGTTCTGTTCGATGTGAAGTTCGCGGTGTTCTGGGGCTTCCTGACGTTCCTGCTGAGCTATATTCCGACGATCGGCTCGGTGGTCTCGACCGTCCCGCCCGTTTTGATGTGCATCCTGCAGAGTGATACTCCCGGGCCGGTGCTTTTCCTTGCCGCTTCGCTCGTCGTGTCTCATTTCGTGATAGGCAACGTGATTGAACCTATAATAATGGGCAACCACCTGAAAATAAACACTGTGACGGTGATTTTCGGCCTGGTATTCTGGGGTTATATCTGGGGAATAGCCGGCATGATACTTTCTGTGCCGCTTCTTGTGCTGATCAAGATAATATTCGAGCAGGTGCCCTCGCTGGCCATAGTGGCAAGGATAATGGGATCACCGCATCAGAAGAAAATTAAAAAAGCGCCCGAGGGCGCCTCTTAAAAAGTATTCTCTAAAGCGATTGGCAGGAATCATTTCAGCCAGTTGCAGTCGTCCTCGATGGTTATCTCGGGGTGCGAGGCAGCGAGCGCGGCCATGTCGCGAAAGACCTCTTTCAGCTTTTCAGGTGCGAACCAGGCTGAGGAAATGGTTAGTATTTTCTCGCTCTCGGTGAGAATAACGAGATTCTCTGATTTTCTTTTCGGCTCCTTCATGGTCTTGAGCGCGGCAACGTCGTGCCATGCGGCTTCAAATTTTTTCCCGGACGCCCAGTACTCGATCGAGTCGGCGCTGAGAACCACTTTTCGGCTTTTAGTGCCGAAGAAGAGGAAAGCCAGGCCGAAGAGGACGGTTACAAATCCGCCGGGCATGGCCTGCCTGAAAGCATCAGGAACATGAGAATTCAGTGCCTGGAAAAGGTAGATTAAGCCGGCGGCGAGGATTATCCAGCCCAGCACGGTGAAGGATTTCAGCTTTGCTGTGTATTCTTTATTATTTGAACTCATCGATATAACCAATTATTTATAAAACGCAAGGGATGCGAAGGAAACGGCCGACTTTGCCTCGGTCTCGTTCCAGCGGCCATAGTTCAGATAAACTCCCTTCCGGGGGTTTAGAGCCGTCAGCATGGCATAAATCGGGGCAGTCCCGCAGATTTTCCACTTGTCGGAGTCGCTCCTGATCTTTTCGAGGAAACCGGCCTGATCGCAATTAACGAGGCTCCTGATGAGCACGGCATCTTCCTCTTTCAATTCTTCGAGCATCGGCTCGGCGTCAAAATCATCACCGAACTTGCGGCCGATATGAGCAAAATCAACGCTGGCGATGCATGCATATTTTTTCCCGGCCTCCTCGAGCGTCTCTACGAGCAGCTCGAGAAAAGCAGAGTACCCGGGATCTACCTCGGGATAGGAGCCGGCGGAGATGTGGTCGTTTACGGACCCGGCGAGTATTGGCAGAATGGTCTTGATTCTTCCCCCGGCAATGTAGTTGAGCAGCACTGCCTGCAGCTCGATCGAGTGCTCGAACCTGTGCGCCCTTTCGTCGATCACGACATGGTGCGGAAGCTTGTTTCTCAGCGAGTTTATTATCTCCCTGTCCGTGGGTATCGTGCCGAGCGGCGTGGCGTAGTCTTTCTCCGTAAGCATGAAATAATCTGAATTGGCGTGGTGGGCTGTGCCGAAAACGATAACTGTATCCACGCCGTCAAGATCGAGCGCGCGGTATCCGGCGGCATAAACCTTGTGAGCTTCCTTTCCTATTCTAAAATCTATGTGGGGGACTATGATAGCTTGTGCTTTGCCGTTGATGCCGTCTTGCGGATAGGAATCAAGTATTTCGGCAAGCTCTTTTTTTAATTCCTCCGGATCGGATGGATAGGACCCGTCGGCGCATATGGGCGGCCGCTCGTTAAGCGAGCCGTATTCCGAAAAGTCTTCCTGCTTCTTTGCCACTATCTCGGGCGTCTCGAGGAAGCCGCACTTTGCCATGAACTCGATCTGCTCGTAAATCGGCACGATGTCAATTTTCTGCCCTACTTCCGCTTCAATATCAACAGCAAGATCCAAAGCCGATTTTTTTCCGTCGCAGTAGCACAACAAATAATAAAAAGGCATGGTGATGACAACCGGTTCGGGGGCAAAGCCCAGCGGATCGCTAAGAACGACAAGGTCCGTCTCGGGGTCTTTGACCACTTGAATATCTAAATCTCTTCTGAAAAGGGGGATCGGTTGATTAAGTTTATCCATCACATTTTACCGGAAATTTTATTTTTGAAATAATTTAGAAACAAACAAAAGCCAGCGGCAGAAAGCACCATAAGAATGGACAGGAGCAGGAAAGCGACGTTTTTAAGCATGGACCAGGCGGCCAGGAACAAAACAGCCGCTATGCTGTTGGCCGCAACGACGATAATCGCCGACACCCGGAAATTTTTCTCAATGCCGCTAATCTTGTTCATCAGCGCAGCGCCTCTGTCAGGGCAGTTTTAGCGTCGGTTTTCTCATCCCTGTACTTAACGATTATCGGCGCTGAGATCGCGAGCCCGTTTTCCCTGGCGAAGAGGGAATTCACCTGCCTTGAGCCGGGCACGACGACGGCCCCCTCGGGCACAACCGGTGCCAGGCCGCTTTCGGGCGCGATCACCCGTTCATTCACGAGGTCATAAATTTTTGTGGAGGCCGTAATAATAACGCCCGAGCCGAGCACAGCCCTCCTTTTGATCCTGACACCCTCGTAAACACCGCAATTGCCGCCGATCATCACGCCGTCCTCCACGATGACGGGGCTTGCGCCGGCGGGCTCGAGCACCCCGCCGATCTGCGAGGCAGCGCTCAGGTGCACGTTTCTGCCTATCTGGGCGCAGGTGCCGACAAGCGCGTGAGAGTCTATCATCGTGCCTTCACCCACGTACGCGCCTATGTTGACGTACATGGGAGGCATCATTATTACGCCCGGCGCTATATACGCGCCGCAACGCACCGATGAGCCGCCCGGAACTATCCTGATATGGTCGTCAAGCATGAATTTGTGCAGGGGAATAGTGTCTTTGTCGAAAAAGTGAAAATCGCTGTTATTGACAGACATATCGGCCATTTTCCCGAAACGGAAGAGCAGGAGTATGCCTTCCTTCACCCATGCATTCACGGCCCAATCGCCACCAACGGCGGGTTCCGCGGCGCGGATGCTGCCGCTCTCGAGGCTGCCGGCAAAACATGAGGCAAATTCCTTCACTTCGCTTTCCGCCGGGACGTATCCCCGGCCCACGCTCCTGACAAATTCTTTTAGATCCATAATTAGACTAAATTCTCCGAGCCCGATTATAAATAATGCAAATATAGTATTTATTTTTCAAAAACTTTAAACATGCCGTTTCCGTGCCGAGCTTTTTCGATTTTTCAGCACTGCCTTCGATAATATACTTTGATAACACCATTAAACGAACAGGAATAAATTGATTTCTCCAGCCGTCAGGGCAGCTCGGTTTCACCCGCTCTCAAGGCTGCCGGCCCCGCCGGGAACAGAAAATAAAAAAGAAAAAGCTGTTAACAAAGGATAAACTCAGAAAAAAGGATTGGTATTTTCTTCAAAATAGATATAAATTTGCGTTTCCGTTAATTTTATGTTGGAATTGTTATAAACTATTGACGATATATTGCGGAGGATTTTACTTGAGAAAGGTACTTGGAAAAATTTTACTAATTGTAGTTCCGGTTATTGCAGCATTCTTTATGCTTTACCCGACCTACAGGGCAAATCAGTTGGACAGCAAGCAGGCTGATTATCTGGCCAGGGCTAAGAAAGCAAAGAGCAGCTCTGATTCGCTTGCAATCATGGAAGAGTTTAAAAGGCTTTACGGCGAAGACCTGAAGAAGAACATGAACGCCAAGCTTAAGCTGGGCCTCGACCTGAGGGGCGGCATGTACGTCACTCTGGAAGTGGACATCGCCAAGCTGATCGAGGAATCAGCCCAGGCTGAAACGGTCGATGAGACTTTCAACGAGGTTATCAGAAGAACCAGGCAGGAAGCAAAGTCAAGCGAAGAGAAAGTGATTGATATCTTTCTCAGGAATTTCAACGCTATCGCCCGCCCGAAGGGAAAATCACTGATTTCTTACTTCGATATAGGCGACATCAAAGATATTTCCGAAGAAAAAATTATCAAAAAGCTGAACGAGAATGCCGATCAGGCTATCGAGCAGGCTCAGGAAGTTATCAGGCAGAGAATTGACCAGTACGGCGTGGCCGAGCCGAACATCCAGAAGCAGGGCACGAGAAGGGTTGTGCTCGAGCTGCCTGGCGTATCCAACGAAGCTGAAATGAGGAACCTTCTCTCGACAACCGCAAGGCTTGAATTCAAGCTCGTGAGAAACAACGCGGAAATAGTCAAGGCATTTGCAAGAATAGACAAGGTGCTGAGCGATCAGGCAAAGCGCAGAAAAGGCATGAAAGTGGAAGAAACGGCAGCCGTTGATTCGACTGCAGCCGACACCACTGCCAAGGCAGAGACAGCCGAAAAAGCCGTTGCATCGAAAAAAGATGTGAAGCAGCACGACACTGCCAAATCAACAAAAGCCGATTCGGGAAAGAAAGGAAAAGAAGATAACCCATATGAAGGATTGTCTGAAACTGAAGCCAAGAAGAGATACGTGGAAGACCATCCACTCACATCACTCTTCAGCACGATGTTTATCGCCCCGAACGGAAAAGTGGTACCTGTTTACTTCAAGACAAACCAGTATCCTGACGGCGAATACATGTTCAGAATACAGAAGAACGCTTTAGACAGATTCAAAGAAATCCTGGCAAGGCCCGAGATCAGGCAGCTCGTGCCGGTTGATCTCCAGATTGCCATCGATGCCAAGCCGGATCAGAGAATAATGAAGCAGAGCAACGTTGAAATTTTCGATTTCTATGCTTTGAAGAAAGATGCAGAGCTCACGGGCGACGTTGTGACCGATGCACGCGCGTCCTTCGACCAGTCCTCGAATGCCCCTGTTGTTCTCATGCAGATGAACAGCGACGGCTCCGAGCGCTGGGCAAGAATCACGGGTGCCAACCTGAAGAAGAGAGTGGCGATCGTGCTTGACGACAGGGTTTACTCAGCCCCGACAGTGCAGAGCAAGATAACGGGCGGAAGCTCGCAGATCACGGGCATGGCCAATGCCGAAGAAGCCCGCCTGCTCGAGATCGTTCTGAAGGCAGGCGCGCTGAAAGCACCTGTTCAGATCGTTGAAGAAAGAGTTGTCGGCCCGTCACTCGGTGAGGACTCAATCAAGAGCGGACTCTGGGCGAGCCTTGGAGCAGCGTTAGTGGTTATTCTCTACATGTTGATGTATTACTCGGTCGCCGGGCTTATTGCCGACTTCGCCGTGCTGCTCAACATCCTGCTGATCATCGCCGTAATGGCTGCACTTCACGGCACGCTCTCGCTGCCGGGCATCGGGGGTATCATCCTTACACTTGGTATGGCCGTGGATGCCAACGTGCTTATCTACGAACGTATTCGAGAGGAATTATATCGCGGGCGCTCCTATAAATCGGCTGTTGACGAGGGATTCAGCAAGGCCATGAGCGCTATCGTCGATTCGAACGTTACAACCTTCCTCACCTCGTTAATACTATACTATTTCGGTACAGGCCCGATACAGGGATTCGCGCTGACAACCATGATCGGTATCGGTGCCACTCTCTTCACGGCTATTATGATTTCCAGAGCTATTATCGAAATGCTTTTGGAGTACAACATACAGATCAGCTTTGGCGAATCAAAGAAATTGTTAGAAAATAACTAATAAGGAAGGTGATAAAATGCAATATTTCCATAACACACACATAGACTTCATTGGCCCGAGATTTAAATTCTTTATTTTTTCGGTTATACTTTTTGTTTTCGGACTTTTCTCGATGTTTGTTATCAAGCCAGAATACGGAATTGACTTTTCGGGCGGCTCGGAAGTGGCCGTGGGATTCAATTCCGCTCTCCACACCGATCAGATAAGAAACGTGTTGAACAAAACGCCGCTGGCCGGGCCGGAAATCAAATCCTACGGGCAGGCCAACCAGTTCCTTATTCGTATAAAAGAAACAGGAACCGGCCCCGACATCGTGAAGCAGTCGCTGACAAAGGCTTTTCCGGACAAGAACATGACCATACTGAAAGTTGACAAGATCGGCCCGAAGATTGGCGCCGAGCTCAGGACATATGCTTTGATAGCCGTGATTCTTTCTATCGTGGCAATTCTGCTCTACCTCGCTTTCAGGTTCGAGTTTGTTTACGGCCTTGGGGCTTCAGTTGCATTGTTCCACGATATTATAATATCGATGGGCATCGCCTTCCTTGTTCACAAGCTGGGCATAATAAACCTCGAGGTGAACCAGTCATTCCTGGCGGCCATGCTTACCGTGCTTGGCTACTCGGTGAACGACACGGTTATCATCTTCGACCGTATCAGGGAAAACAGGGAACTTCACAAGGGAATGAACTTCCTGAAGCTCTGCAACCTGAGCATCAACGAGACGCTCACCCGTACCGTCAACACGGTGGCCACGGTGGTTCTTGTGCTCCTGACTCTTCTCTTCCTTGGCGGCCCCGTGCTCGAAGGTTTCGCGTTCATCATGCTTCTCGGTATTCTTTTCGGTACTTATTCCTCCGTTTACATCGCCAGCGCTTTCGTGATCTGGTATATGCAAAAGAAGGGCAAGATCGATCATGAAGGCAATTTCCTGGCCGAGAAGGAAAAAACACCGGCTGCGAAAATGGTAAAAGCATAATATATTGAGAGTATAAAAATATGGCAGACAACGATAAGAAAGCTTACAGGTTCGCTGATGACGAAGGCAGAACAGCCATAATCAGCCTCTCGCCGATGGTGCTCGGGGGAAGTGATGCCATGGATTTCACCCATGCCATTCAGGAACTCGCTGCCGCCAAGGCAGAGAATGTGATTGTTGATATGGCGAAGGTCGAGCTGATCAACAGCTCGGGCCTCGGGATGCTCGTGAGCGGCCTCAGCAATCTGCGAAAGCAGAACATTTCTTTCGGGCTTGCAAAGGTGCCCGACAAGGTTGGGAAGCTGTTGAAAATGACGCACCTCGACAAGGTGTTTGAAATTTACCCCGACATAGAATCAGCCATATCAAAGAA
>CAZIHB010000078.1:0-8270 GCA_964538535.1 uncultured Hyphomicrobiales bacterium
GTTATTGCTTGGCATACTCGGTAAACCGGAATCCCTGATCAAATTTGTTAAAGACCGGCCGGGACATGATAAGCGATATGCCATTGACGCCTCTAAAATCAGAAGCGGGCTCGGCTGGGAACCAAAAATTGCTTTTGAAAATGGGATTGCATCCACTGTAGAATGGTATCTGAACAATAAGGCATGGTGCGAGAGAATCAAATCAGGCCAATACCTCATGAATACCTGAATTTATTGAAAAACAACGCAATATATAGTATTATAAATAATTTAAGCTCTTAAAAATGGCAGACAGAATAGAATCATTACTTGGTAAAATCGGGAAAAAGAACATTACAGCCGGAGTGATCGGACTTGGTTATGTCGGACTGCCTCTTGCAATCGAATTCTCCAGGAAGGGAATCAAAACATATGGTTTCGATCTTGATGCTTCTAAAATCTCTACGCTCAAGGCAGGCGCCAACTACATCGAAGACATAAACAATGCCTGGGTGAGCGACGCGGTGAACAGCGGTACTTTCATCCCTCGCGGCGAGTTTGATGCCGTGGGAGAATGCGACGTAATTTTTATCTGTGTTCCCACACCTTTCACTGAGAATAAAGACCCCGACATCTCTTTTATCATCATGGCAGCCGAATCTGTTGCCAAATATCTGAGGAAAGATCAGATAATTGTACTTAAGAGCACAACTTTCCCCGGGACAACCGAAAAACACGTGATGCCGATTCTCGAGCGTGGCGGCATGAAGGCCGGAGAAGATTTCTTCCTTGCTTTTTCGCCCGAAAGAATTGATCCCGGAAACAAAAAATGGCACACGGGCAACACGCCGATTGTTGTCGGGGGCATCAATGAAACATCCACGCGGCTTGCCTGCGCAGCTCATGGCCTTGTCGTAGATAAAGTAGTGCCCGTCAGCTCTCCCTCCATCGCCGAGATGGAAAAGCTTCTTGAGAATATATTCAGAAGCGTGAACATAGCTCTCGTGAACGAGCTGGCACGCCTTAGCGACAGAATCGGAATCAACATATGGGAAGTTGTGGATGCAGCCTCGACAAAACCGTTCGGGTTCATGCCCTTT
The DNA here is from genome assembly GCA_964538535.1 of uncultured Hyphomicrobiales bacterium. GTDB lineage: Bacteria > Bacteroidota > Ignavibacteria > Kapaibacteriales > UBA2268 > CAZIHB01. The sequence goes on from CAZIHB010000078.1 coordinate 1,080, forward strand.
TACCCCGGCCCCGGTATCGGCGGGCACTGCATCCTTATCGATCCGTACTATTTATCGTGGATGGCAAGAGAATATGACTTCGTTACGAAGTTTATCGAGCTTGCTGCAGAAATCAACGAGGATATGCCATATTACGTCAGCCAGATGGTTGTAAAAGAAATCGCGAAACAGCCTATAATGCTGAAAGATGCAAAAATTTTGCTGCTCGGCATGGCTTTCAAGCGGGACGTTAATGATCTGAGGCACTCGCCCGCGCTTAAAGTGGCTGAAGTTCTTTCGAAAGAAGGTTTCCAATCTTTGTCATACTATGATCCATACATACCTTCAATCAATTTGAACGGTAAAACGATAAAATCAGAAGCCTGCCTGAGCAAAGAGCTTCTCGAGAGCAACGATGTTGTTGTCATCACTACGGATCACACCTGCTTCGACTTCGAGTTCACTGCACGGCACAGCAGAATAGTCATTGACACAAGGAACGCCTGCAAGAACTTGAAAAATAAGTCAAATGTAGTCTTGCTGGGTGACGGTAAATGAAGAAAAAAGTAATTTCGGTGGTAGGCGCCAGACCGAATTTCATGAAGGTGGCACCGATACACAAAGCTTTTCAAAAATATGAAGATAGCATTGAGCATCTGATAGTTCACACGGGCCAGCACTACGACAAAAAGATGTCGGACGCATTTTTTAAAGATCTGGATATGCCCCGCCCGGCCTATTTCCTTGGTGTCGGCTCGGGTTCACACGCCGAGCAGACAGCAAAAGTGATGGTTGCATTCGAGAAGATCTGCCTCGAAGTCAAGCCGGATCTTGTCATTGTGGTGGGCGACGTCAATTCAACGATCGCTTGCGGGATCACTGCCGTGAAACTCGGCATCAAACTCGCCCACGTGGAAGCAGGGCTCAGGAGCTTCGACAGGAGCATGCCCGAAGAAATCAACAGGATCGTCACTGATTCAATCTGCGATTTTTGCTTCGTGACAGAGCAGGCAGGCGTGGACAACCTTAGAAAAGCAGGTTTCCCCGAGGATAGAATATTCCTGACCGGCAATACGATGATTGATTCGCAGGTGAATGCTCTTCCCAGGGCTGAAGAATCATCAGTCCTGCACGACCTAAAACTTGGCTACAAAAATTACGTCGTTGCAACGATACACCGTCCGAGCAACGTTGATGATCCAAAATCTCTTGCCGGTTTGCTCGATGCCATGATTGAAATCAGCAACCGCTGCAAGGTTGTGCTTCCGATTCATCCAAGAACAAGGAAGAATCTCGCCAATTTCGGACTTGAAGCAAAAGTGCGCTCGGCTGACAGGCTAAAACTGATTGACCCTCTCGGCTACATAGATTTCCTGGCTCTCACCATGAACTCGTGCCTCGTGATTACCGACTCGGGCGGCATACAGGAAGAAACCACGGCCCTGGGTGTGCCATGCCTCACGATAAGAACATCCACGGAAAGGCCGGTTACATGCGAAATAGGAACAAACAGGCTGATAAATCCCGATCCGAAAAGCATCAGGCAAAGCTTTCATGATTTCTGGGAGAATGGCAATATCAGCGGCCAGGTGCCACCACTCTGGGATGGCAAAGCCGCCGAGAGAATTGTGGATATCATTCTAAATCAGTGTATTTGATAACAAATATAAAAGGACCCCGGCCCTAATATGAGTAAGACCAATAAGTATATAATATTCCTTATTTTAGCCTTTTTTGCTTTGCCTATGACAAGCCGCGCTCAGATGAAAAGCGGTTCGTTCGACGTGAATGAGATGATCAAGCAAGACCTCGAAAATTCAGGTCTTCCGGATCAATTGAGCAAGCAGGAGCAATTGCCCGTCGGCAATTCAATAGATCCTTATTACTATAAAATCGGACCGGGCGACATATTTCAGCTTCAGGTGCTGCCGATGATATCTCCAATCACGCAGAACATTGTCGTATCTCCTTCGCTGACAGTCCTTCTGCCGAGGATCGGCGAGGTGCTCCTGAAAGATAAGACTTTGAAGCAGGTTCAAGACACTCTGACGGAAATTTACAAGAAGCGTAGCCCCAATTTCGAGGTATTTATTACCTTGAAAAACGCCAGAACCTGCATGGTCGGAATCGAGGGGAATGTGCTTTTCCCCACGACATACTCCTTGCCGGCCTCCTATAAAGTATCGACAGCCATTAACTTTGCCAACCAGCTGAAGACAACAAATAATATACCTGCCATGCAAATGCCTGCGCTTCTTAAAATGCAGGAGCGCGACCGTGAGCGCGACAGATTGTTTTCCGAGAGCGGAATCGCTTCATCGATTACTTATTCCTCGAGAAACATTACCGTGCTTCACAATGACGGAAAGGCAAGCGCTATCGACCTTGAAAAGGCAAATGCCCTGAATGACCCGACTTTCGATCCGTACATCCGGGAGGGAGACAAGATTATTGTTCCTTTCGAAGTGGCAGACTACCCGAGGATTTCAATATCGGGCGCTGTGAACCGACCGATAGTTACGGCTCTGAAACCGGGCGACAAAGCATCCTATCTGCTGAAATTCGGGTACGGGTTCAGCGAGGTTGCCGATATTAACAACATTTACCTTGTTCTTCCCGTTTCCGGCAATCGTTATAAATTGCAAGTGGATCAGTTCATGAATCTGATCGGAAACGATTACGATCTTGAGCCCGGAGCCACGATTATCGTCGGACAGAAAGCAATTCCTGAGGCCCCCGCGCAGGGTGTGATATCAATCAAAGGTCAGGTTAAAAGCCCCGGAATTTACATGATAAAAGGCAGAGAAACCAAGCTGAAAGATGCTATATCAATGGCCGGCGGATTCACTGACAAAGCTTACCTGCCGCTGGCACATATTATCAGGCGCGTACAAAACGACAATTCGTTAATCGATCCGATGAAGGAAACGTTCGAGGTCTTTAAATACACCAATCTCGATCTCGAGGACACTGTCAGGTACATGATAGACATGAAATATCAGTCCCCAGATGTATCCTGCGATTTTGTAGATTGCTTCAATAAAAATTCGGCTAAGGACAACGTGCCTCTCCATGATGGAGATGTCATCGTGATTCCTTCCGGCCCCGGAAAAGTGTATGTTTTCGGCAGAGTAAAGAATCCGGGCTATGTTGATTTCGTGGAAGGTAAAACCATGGAATGGTACATAGAAAGGGCCGGCGGGCACACTGACGGCGCCGATAAGCAAAGAGCCAGGATTATTCGCGGCAAGAACAATGTTTGGCTTGAGAGCGGAGAACAAGTCGTCGTCTATGATGGAGACAGAGTTTACGTGCCGCACACACCGGATGTGCCAACTTCTCTTCAGATTCAGAAATACGGCGTGATAGCCGGCCTTGTCGGCACAGCTGCCACTCTGATCAACGTACTGTTCTACATATTTACGAGAAAATAGGGGATGAGGCAGTTATTTTTTTCACTGCTCATTCTTCTGTCGGCAGTATCTTTCGCGACTGCTCAGCTGGAGGATGTGCCTGTAGCTCATCCCGTGTATGATTTTATTATCAGTGCCGAAGCAAAAGGATTGCTTCGGCACTTTTCCACATCTTCGCTTCCTCTCAGGAAACAAACTATTTCTGATGCTTTGAGGCAGATTAGCGAAAGCAGGAGCGAATTATCTGAATACGAGAAAGAAACGCTTGAAATTTTTCTGAAAGAGTTCGAGGTCTATCAAAAGAATAAATCGGGAGTGCTTGTTTATAGCAGCTCAGAGCGTGATCAGATTCTATCTTCATTGCTTTTCTCCGGCAGGGAAAAGCTTATTTACAAGTATTCCGACACTGCAACATCGGTCAACATTTCTCCGCTTGCATCGATTGAATATTTTCAAAAAGCAGGCTTGAAAAACGAAAACGTGAGTGTGGGCAATCTCGGATTCCGCATTTTCGGCACGATTGAAAACCATCTCGGGTATTACCTGCAGGCAACAAACGGCAGAATAATTTCCGGCAACAAGGATTTAGCGCTGGAGGACAGCCGCTACTCCAAAAGCATAAAGTTTACGAAATTCAACAGCGACATCGACCTGACCGAATCTCACGTACGATATGTAAACAAATGGTTTTCGGCAACAATTGGCCGCGAGACGAGACTTGTAGGATCGGGCATCACACAGAGGGATGTAATATCTTCCTCCGCGCCACCCATGGACGCTCTTGTCCTTGGTGCCCATTTCAGCAATTTTGAATACACACACACTTTCGCCTCGCTCATCGGCTATGCAACAACTCAGGCAACGTTCGGATACCCGTCGAAGATCCTGGTGAAGTACATGGCATCGAACAGGTTTATGATCAAGCCGGAATGGGGTGACATTGCTTTCTGGGAATCAGTTATTTATTCCGACAGATTTCCGGATCTGGCATATTTGAATCCGCTGAGTTTCATGAAGTCGCTTGAACACGCACTCAGGGACAGGGACAACGCGCTGATGGGGCTTGACTTCACCATTCGCCCGATAAGGAAAATCCAAATAAAATCATCTTTCCTGCTTGACGATATTATTATCGAAAAAATCGGAGAAGGCTTCTGGAGCAACAAAACAGCTTTCAATGCCGGCATCACCACATCGCATATCAAAAATCTGGATCTCGGATTTGAATATGCCCGGGTTGAGCCATACACATTCTCTCATTTTAACTACCAGAATTCCGTTACAAATGACAGCCTGCAGATAGGCTCGTTCATACCTCCGAATTCGGAAGAATGGTCCATAGCCGCAAACTGGTGGTTCGGCGGCAGGTATCCGCTGCGAATCAGTTTCAGCTACCTGAGGCATGGAGATAATATATACGACGCGGACGGGAAATTACTGAAAAACGTCGGCGGGGATGTCCGATACGCCAGGCGCAACGCGGATCCCGGAGCGGGCATAGCAGGCGATTCGGAAACTGTGAAATTCCTCGATGGCAACCTTTCCAAAGTCTTCAGAGTGTATCTGACATGCGGAATAGAGCTATGGCGCGGTTTTAACCTGCACGGGCAATACCTTTTCTCCAATGATGGCAGGAATGACAGCCATAAATTTGTACTTACATTTAGGTTTGATGATTTTTAATCCTATATTTGTAATCAGTATTTGGGCTTTGCTTTTGTTTGTTCGATTTTTATCAGGTAAGAAGTGGCAAATACAATAGAAACAGCAAATTTCAGCATTCAGGCCAGGCCGTGGAAGCGGATCAGGAGTGTGTATTCTCAGATTCTGATTCAGTTGATTTGCGATTTTGTTGCGTTTTTTCTAAGCTATACCGTTCAATATTATGTCAGGTTCGAATCAGGCCTGATCGTGGGGCATATAAAGCCTGATTTGGGTATGTTTGCTGTCACTTGCATCATTATTCAGATGTACTGGTTCATGCTCATGTTCTTCTCGGGAATGTACAAGAATTGGTATGAGCGTTCACCAATCGAAGAAATATACTCAGCCGTAAAGGTGTCACTTGTCGGTTGCGGGATTATAGTATTCCTCGTTCAATCGGACAGCTCGCAGTCGCCGAGGCTGCTTTTCCTTGTTTACTTTGCCGTTCTGACAGTTTTTCTTTCTATCGGCAGAACTATATCAAGAAGGATTCAAAGATCACTTAGAAATAAAAGGGTAATTACCATTCCTGCAATAATTATCGGCAACACCAGGAAAGCAGCCGAATTTTTCAGGAAAACCGAGAAAGCCAAGCCTTGGGGATATAAATCGGACGGTATTATTCTTACGGACAAGGCTGAATTCGACAACTTCAACCCTGAAGAATACCCTGATGTACCCGTCCTCGGGCACGTCAGTCAGCTGGACAGCCTGCTTGAGCGGTATAATCCCGAGGAACTGATAATATCGACTGATCATCCGAACCATAACGAGCTGATCGGCATAGCTTCATCTGCATCCGACAAGAAAATCAGTGTGAAAATTGAACCTGACCTTTACGACATATTCACCGGGCAGACAAAGGCGCAGAATATTTATGGCATTCCGCTTATTGAAATTCGCACTCAGCTTTTGAAACCATGGCAGGAGGCCATCAAAAGAATTAGCGACATTATTTTCAGCGCATTGGTGCTTGTTCTCGGCCTTCCGGTTTGGACGCTTGTCGGACTAATCGTCAAGCTCGAATCTCCAGGCCCGGTTTTTTATACTCAGCCGCGAGTGGGTAAAAATGGCAGGATTTTTAAAATTTTCAAATTCCGTTCCATGGTCAATTCTCAGAAACGCGACCAGGTTTGGACTGTTGTCAACGATCCTCGAGTGACTGCTTTCGGAAAATTTATCCGCAAGACTCATCTCGACGAGATTCCGCAGTTCTGGAACGTGCTGATTGGTGAAATGAGCGTTGTCGGCCCGAGGCCCGAGCAACCCAAATTTGTTGAGGAATTTCAGAAAGCCTTTCCGTATTACAAGCGCAGGCACATCGTACGGCCGGGAATAACGGGCTGGTGGCAGGTGAAAAATACAGGCTATCAATTGAGCTTGGAAGAAATAGAGACCAGATTGAAAGACGATTTTTATTATATTGAGAATATGTCGATTCAACTTGATATAGAAATTGTTTTCCGTACCGTTTGGTGCGTAATTAAAGGCCATGGGCAAGCATAAGGAAATATTATGAGCGCGATAGTAGTAATACCAACTTACAACGAAGCCGGAAATGTCGAAAAGCTCTTGGATGCGATATTTGAGAATGTGCCGGACATTAATGTCCTCATCGTGGATGATAATTCTCCTGACGGCACGGCAGAAATTGTTAAGAAAAGAATGGCAGACAATCCATTGATTCATCTTCTTGAAAGGCCGGGAAAAATGGGGCTGGGCACAGCATACTGCGAAGGATTTAAATACGCTCTGGAACGCAACTTCGACTATATTCTCGAAATGGATGCCGACTTCTCGCACGACCCGAAAGAATTACCGAATTTTCTGAGGCTCATTGATGAATATGATCTGGTGATCGGCTCCCGCTACTGCACGGGGGTGAACGTGATAAACTGGCCTCTGCGAAGGCTTTTGCTAAGCTATGGCGCAAACGTTTACACCAGGTTAATCACCGGTATGCCAATCAATGATGCAACCGGCGGATTCAAATGTTTCAGGGCCGAGTTCCTCAGGCAAATCGATCTTGGTGCAATCCATTCAAACGGCTATGGCTTCCAGATTGAGATGAATTACAGGATGTGGAAGCTTGGCG
>CAZIHB010000079.1:0-8255 GCA_964538535.1 uncultured Hyphomicrobiales bacterium
ATACGTAATGTTAGTGGCTCTCCAAGTGGAGGTATTGACCGCGATTCGGTCTATCGCATCGATTGGGGATTCAAATTGAACTTTTCCCCGAAGGAGTGCTATGTCAGTCAAAATCATGAGACTTTGCAAGTCTCTATTTATCATTATGCAAACTCCGGGAGCTCTTCTTACGACAACTCATTCAATTCTTACATCAGGTATGTATTGGACAAATCTTCGCAGAAAATTCCATATCTGCTTATATTTGACTGGTTGAACTACAAAGAATCCAAAAACAATTCATCAATTGCTGACACTAAGAAGTCAAGTTTCCAATTCAATGACCTTGACTATACCATAGATGGAGACGGAAACGTCGTCGTCGAAATTCCGGCCGAACAATTGATGCAGAAGCTGAAAAGTTATTCGTACACCACTTCCAACGATAGAAATGACTATAGGGGCAGCGGGCATTACGAGACCTTCAGCAGTTCCACTCTCAAAGAAATATTCGGGATGAAAGAAGGCAGCAAAGTGAGGTTCGTGCTGCCGAATTTGTAGGGAAAAAATAGTGCAGAAGGAAAAAATTCGGGGCAGCCTCGAGATTCGGGGCTGCCCTCTATATTGTGTCAATCAATAGATAATCTTACTCAATCTTCGGCGGAATCCTCATGCTATAGAAAGATCTATAAACAAAGACGAGAGCAATCAGCAGAAACGCGAACCCGATATAGGGCGCCACGGGCACGAAAGCCTTGGATATCGCGATTTCCATGGCCAGCATCCCGAATAGAGTAGTAAACTTGATGATCGGGTTGAGCGAAACGGAGGATGTGTCCTTGTAAGGGTCTCCGACGGTGTCGCCGATCACCGTGGCCGCATGAAGCGGAGTGCCCTTCTCCTTGAGCTCGACTTCGACAATTTTTTTGGCATTATCCCAGCCACCGCCGGCATTGGCCATGAAAATTGCCTGATAGAGGCCGAATATAGCTATGGAAATGAGGTAAGCCACGAAGAAAGCCGCGCGCTCAGGGCTGGATGAATCGGAGCCGGAGAAAAAGGCAAACGCGAGCGCGAAAGAGAATATGGCCACGAATATATTGAGCATTCCCTTTTGGGCGTAAACCGTGCATATCCTGACGACTTCTTTTGATGTTTCGACTGACGCCGCCTCGGCATCCGGCCCGAGCTTGATATGATTTTTGATGAACTCTACCGCCTTGTAGGCACCGGTTGACACGGCCTGCATGGAGGCACCGCTGAACCAGTAAATCACCGCGCCGCCGCAGAGGAATCCCAGCAGTGTGAAGGGGTTCAGTATGTTCAGGATTTCCTCGGCCCTGACGTTGAGAGTGTTTTGTATCACGAGTATGAGCGAGAATATCATGGTAGTGGCCCCCACGACCGCTGTGCCGATCAGGACGGGCTTGGCAGTGGCCTTGAAAGTATTGCCTGCACCGTCGTTCTGCTCGAGAAAATTTTTCGAGCGCTCGAAATCGGGCTTGAAACCGAAATCCTTTTCGATTTCTTCATTTATTCCCGGAATGCTCTCGATCATTGACAGCTCGTAGATGGACTGGGCGTTGTCAGTGACCGGGCCATAGCTGTCCACGGCGATCGTGACAGGCCCCATGCCAAGAAAGCCGAATGCAACAAGGCCGAACGCGAAAACTGAAGCAACGGATGCATACTGCATGTATTGACTCAGGCCCGCGGTGCTCGCGAAATAGGCTATTGTCATCAGGGCAACAAAAACCATTCCGAGCCAGAATGAGCTGAAATTGCCATCAACGAGCCCGGAGATCATGGTCAGCGAGGCTCCGCCCTCTTTTGATGCTGCTACCACCTCCTTGACGTGGCGGGACCGCGTGCTTGTGAAGATTTTTGTGAATTCGGGTATCAGGGCAGCCCCGAGAGTGCCGCAGCTGATGATCGAGGCCAGGACGTACCATATTGGGCCGAGCTTGCCCAGCTGCCAGTAGCTGATTGCGAAGGTGAAGATGATCGACAGGATGGAAGTGATCCAGATCAGCCTTGTAAGCGGGGTTTCAAAGTGGAATTCTTTCCCGCCGGAATACATTATATTGCTGATCCCCCTGTTGATCCAGAAAGCGAGCAGCGAAGTGATGATCATGGCCACGCGCATCACGAAAATCCAGGTGATGAATTCCGCCTGATACTGCGGCAGCACGCCGAGTGCTATGACTGTGATAAGAGCCACGCCCGTGACGCCGTATGTTTCGAAGCCGTCGGCAGTCGGGCCCACGCTGTCCCCGGCATTGTCGCCCGTGCAATCGGCGATGACTCCCGGGTTTGTCGGGTCATCCTCCTTCATGTCGAAGACGATTTTCATCAGGTCGGCACCGATATCGGCAATTTTCGTGAATATACCTCCGGCGATTCTCAGAGCGCTGGCCCCGAGCGATTCACCAATGGCGAAACCGATGAAGCACGCTCCGGCGTATTTTACCGGTACGAAAAGAAGGATGGTGAGCATCATTATCAATTCCACGCAAATCAGAAGCACGCCAATGCTCATGCCTGATTGAAGAGGTATGTTGAACAATTTAACGGGTTTCCTCTCGAGCGAGGCAAAAGCCATCCTGCTGTTGGCAAGCGTGTTCACTCTGATGCCGTACCATGCAACGCCGTAAGAGCCAAGTATGCCGATTACAGTCCATCCGAGAATAATAAACACTCCCGCGACTCCGACGCTTTGCCCGGGATTGGACGGGTCGTTTGTCAGGTAGCCGAAATAGAAAGCTATGCAGACTCCGACGAGCAGGAACAGAATTGAAAGGAATTTCCCCTGCTGAACCAGGTAAGTTTTGGCCGTGTTGAAAATCAATTCCGCAACATCGAGCATAGATTTATGCGCTTTCAATTTTTTCAGGTGAAGGAATTCCCACAGTCCGAAAAACATCCCAAGCAGGCATATGAACATGCCGGCAAGGAGAAGGTTGAACTGCCCGGGATCCAGCACGGGTATTCTCAGGCTTGCTTCGCCGGCAAAAGCTGCCGAAGGGCCGGCCGGGACGGTAATCAGAATAATAACGAGTGCTTTGAGCAGAGTCACGCTCCAGGCGCGGGTGGAAGACGTGAACCGTGGAATGGGGGGCAGACCGGACGAAATTCCCGGGATTGACCTGAAAATGCTTCTGCACGCCATGACGACGCTGCCCGAAGATTTTAAGATTGAAACGGGAATATTAATTGCCTTACCGGGGGTCAAATAATTGAACATCATAACTCACTCCACGATAAAAAAAACACAATTATATTGTTCTCAACAAAGATGCAGGATAATTATTTTAACGAGCTGCTACAAATATTGTCATTGTATATGTGACAAGCAAAAAATATTTTCAGGCCGGGCCGGCAAATAAGCGGGTAAACGTATAGGATGGAAGAAAATAAGTTATATCAAAAAAAATATTAAAATTTAGAATTTACTCGAATATTATTGAAAATTTTAAAAACGATTCACCCGGGACAAGTTTACAACTACATCCCGGTTCAGCCATAAACGCGGAAAATCATGATGATAAACGCTGCTCCAAACGGAGTATTGCCGCCTTTACGCCACTCCGGCGAATAAAACAGGGGCAGCCGATAAGAAATAATCCGGCAAATACTTATATTTGCAGGGATTTGATTTATTATCAGGAAAAGAGAAAAATTGAAGATATATACAAAAACCGGTGATGACGGCACTACCGGGCTCTTCTCGGGCAAGCGCGTTTCGAAATCATCCCCGAGGGTGGAGCTTTACGGCACCGTGGATGAGCTTAACTCGGTGATAGGCATTGTGACCACGATGGATTTGCCCGCCGAAATGCAGGAGCATATAGCGAGACTGAACGCGATGCTATTCACGCTCGGCGCGGATCTTGCCACGCCGCTCGAGCCCGAGCCGCGGTTCCCGGTGGCGCGCATCCAGGGGAACGATGTGGCGAGGCTCGAGGAATTGATTGATGAATACACCGCGAAACTGCCCGAACTGAAGAGCTTTATTCTGCCGGGAGGCACCAGGGCAGCCGCGTTTCTTCAGAACGCGCGGACAGTATGCCGGCGAGCCGAGCGGCTTGCAGTGGCGCTGGCCAATGCCGAGGATATAGGCGCGCACGCGGTCAGGTATCTCAACCGCCTGTCGGACTATCTCTTCGTGGCGGCCAGGATGGCCAATTTCCTTGCCGGCGTGGATGATTTAATTTGGGACAATAATTCAGAAAGATAATTCGGGGTGAAAATGAAGCGGCCTGACTGGGACCAGCTGTATATAACAATGTGCTATCTTGTAGGGATGAGGAGCAAGGATCCGCAGACACACGTGGGCTCCATAATCGTTGATTCCGACAACGTGCTTGTGGCAACGGGCTATAATTCACTGCCGAGAGGTATTGATCCCGATAAGGAGGGGTCGAGGCTCTCGCGCGAGAATGGTGAGAAATACTTCTGGCTGGAGCATGCCGAGCGCAATGCCATCTATAATGCCGCGCGGAGAGGTACGACACTGAAAGGATGCAAGCTTTACGTGCCTTGGACTCCATGCACCGACTGCGCCAGGGGGATCATTCAGACGGGGATTTCCGAGGTGATTATTCACAAGAACGGGCAGGAATTTTACGATAAGAACACGAACGGGAAATGGATCGAGTCATATAGAAAGACTGCAGCCATGTTCCTCGAGGCCGGGGTGAGCGTCAGATACGTATCCTGTGATATCGTGGTGCCCGAGGTATTCATGAACGGCGTGATGCAGGACGCGGCAATAGTGATGAACAAGCCTCACGGGCAATCCGAAGAGTAAATTAAAAAGAAAAGCCGGCTGGAGGATTCCGGCCGGCTTCATGCATTCAGCCCGCGTTGAGAGCCCGCGAAAAACGGCGGCGCCGGCTTTTTCCCGTGGTCATCTCCGCGGAGGCGGAGATGCATAAGTTATTACATGTCAATAGATTCCCGCCTGCGCGGGAATGACGAAGGAATAATTTCCGCCTGCGCTTGTATGACGATAGAAGACTTTATTCCCCGTAATCCGGACTTTTCACGCAGGCTGCTAAAACGGGCCGCGTCAGAACGGGAACGATGCCGATAATTTATAGTAATCCTTGAGTTTCTTATCATCCGACTTGATCTCGTCTTTCATGTAATCGACCAGATCGGCCCCGAAGCTGAACCACATCGAAGCGCCGCTTTTAACGGTGAATTTCATCGATGGCCCCAGCCAGAGATAGGAAGTGTAGCCCTTCGTGTTGTCATCTCCATTCTGCACGGTGGTTTCCCAAGTCAGCAGGTGATCATAGAAGAGCCCGACGCTGATGAAATTCGACAAATTGTAGCTTAAGTTCAGGTTGTAGTCCAGCAGGTCGTAATAGGGCGTCACCTTTGCCTCGCGGCGAAGGCCCTTCCAGTATGTTGTGGCAAAAGCAGCCGTGCAGGAAGGCCGCGAATAAGTAACGTAGAGGCTGGGGACGATATTATCCCCGATCACGGGCCTGCCGCCGCCCGACTGGAAGTTGCCGTTGGCCAGCCCGAGATTGGGATTGACTACGAGCGCGCCATCAGCCATGGTGAAGCTCAGGCCGGCTCCGAACTCGGTCATCAGGTTCAGACCGCCGTTGTTCCCGCCCATCAGGTCCTGCGTCCAGAACACCCCGTAGAATGTGAGAGCCATTGTTTTATTCAGCCCGATGCTCCCGCTGAGTGACGGATAGAAGCCGAATGCCGGATCCTGCGACAGCGAAAGTGTCAGGCTTGAAGGAGTTTCAGCCTTGCCAGCATCCTCGGCGGCGAAAAGGCCTAGCGTGGAAAAAGCCACGAGACAGCAAAGTAAAAAGTACCTCATCGATTCCTCCTTATTAGTTTTTAAACCATATAAAGATAAAGCAACTTCGGCAAAAATGGAGAATAAATTTGCTGCTGAGAAAAAAATAATATAATTCCGGGAATAATCGATTATATTGAAAAGACGCGGTAGGAAAAGAAAAGCGCGTACAAAAAGGTTTGCATAGAAAGGCATTGAAGAAGAAAAAATCAAAAAAAACAAACAGCCGGATTGTAACATTTTCAGTAATAGCTTGTTATTGTAGAGTATGAAAAAGGGATTGGAAGAATATACTGACGCGGAGCTCTTCGAGCTGCTGAAAAGCGACAAGAAGCGCGGCGAGAAGGCATTTTCGGTGCTCTATGCCAGGCACTCACCGAGGGTGTACGCATACTGCAGGCGGTTCCTTGGCAACCGTGAAGACGCTCAGGATGTGTTCCAGGAAACCTTTATCAGGTTTCACGCAAGTGCCGAACAGGACCGCGTGATGACGAACATGCCTGCATTTTTGCTGAAAATCGCGAGAAACCTTTGCGTGAACCTGAAAAGGCTGGAACGCCAGGATCTTACTTACGAGGACTACATGTACGTGCCTGAGGATACCAGCCCCGATAAAAGCGAGCTGCTCGATTTGATCAAACGGGCCATGGAGCTTCTTACGGATGATTACAGGGAAGTATTTATTCTGAGGGAGTACGAAGGAATGACATATGCCGAGATTGCCGAAATAACGAACGAATCGATGGCGAACGTCAAAATCAGGATATTCCGGGCAAAGCAGAAAATAAGGGAAATACTGGCACCATTCCTGGCTGAGATATCAAAATTTGAATAAATTTTAAAAGAACAATATAGAACTATAATGAAAGAGTATAATCCAAACGGGCCATCTGAAATGCTGAATCTCCTTCTCGACGGGGAGATCGACATGATCCGCGAGTCACTCCTCTATAAGGAACTGGCCACGAACACCGAGATCCAGTCCGAGCTGAAAGAGGTGCTTGGCATCAGGCAGGCAATTCTGAAGGACGTAGAGGCCTTTACTCCGCCGCAGGCAGCCACCGCGAAAATATTCTCGGATCTGGGCTATTCTTCACCGCCGGGCCTTGCAGAGAGCGAAGATTCAAGCCCGGGATTCTGGTCGAAGATTTTCAAACGCGTCGTGGTTCCGGCTGCAATTCTCTTGCTTGCCGGCATCGGGAGCGTGCTGCATTTCGGCAACGATGCTCCATCCGGCATTGAACGGGCTTTGGCTCCGGGCAGTGCGCGAGGCCCGATTGTGACGAACAATGCAGCCCCCGCGGCGCGGACTTCTCGTGGTGAGTTGAACACGGCGGGCAGCAACTCCGGCTTTTCAGCCACGCGGAAAATTCCGGGCAGCACTGCCGGCACTGCCGCCAACAGCGCCCCGGCTTCCGCCATGAATGCGATGCCCGCAGGCTCGGCAGGGAGCAATGCCGCGGATACGTACATGAAAAACAATGCCGCGGAAACCACTATGCCCGCCCCGGAAAGAAATTACCTGATGCTTGCCGCGCTCAGCACGCCCGGGCAGGCAAACGTTTACGGCAGCTTTGCACCGCGCGCCTCGGCAAGGGCTGAAATCATGAGATCGAGAAACTACTTCACCATGAATAAATCGCTGCTGACCCTCGGGGAAGAAAGCGAATTCCGCAGGAGATTCTCACTGCACGTCAGGGGGATATACGCTCTTTCAAACCCGGAAAAATCCCTGCAGTGGAGCGGTAAAAATCAGATCTACACGAATTTCAGCCTCGGCGGGTTCCTCACGGTGAGCGAGAATCTCAGCTTCGGCGCGGAAATCGGCCAGGAACCGTTCGGGCAGGTGTTTATAAGCCAATCGGACAATCCGGAAGAAAAGTATGACCAGGGCCCCAACGTGTTCTGGTTCGGAATTGCCTCGCGCTACGAGTTCAAAGGTGTGAGCGTCATCGGGATCAATCCTTATGCACAGGCGTTCGTCGGCGGCTCGACACTCGGCCCGCTCGTTCGCTGCCAGGGAGGCCTGCAGGTGCCGGTGCCGGGCTCGAAGCTTGCCGTCACGGCCGGCTATGAAGGCTCGAAGCTTTGGTACAAGAATCAGAACACCTGGTACTCCACCAATAAGCATGGTCTTGCCATCGGGCTGATGTTCAAGTTCTAAAAATTATCCCTTATTACTTATCGGGGTTAATGCAAAAACTTCTCGCGAAGTTTGAGTGTTAACCCCGATTTTTATATCTTTGCACGTTATTGTTTCTGATAATTGAAAGTCAAAAATGAAAAAATTTATCATAGCAGCCTTACTCCTTCCTGGCATTCTTCTTTCTGCAACGCCTGCCGATCAGCAATTGCCGGGCATGTGCGAATATAATCGATTTCTTTCGGGCCTCAGGCTGCCCGCAAAGCTTGATTTCTGCGGCGAGCCGATACCCCTCGATAATCCTGAGGT